>JANRLM010000109.1 GCA_033762595.1 Rickettsiales bacterium | reverse complement strand
ACATTAAACCGAATTGAACATATGCTTGATACAGGAAAACCGCTTAGGAATTAGAATAGGAGAAATTTATGCCAACATATCGCGCGCCAGTTAGAGATTTTCAATTTGCTCTTAAAGAGTGGTTGAATATTGAGCAATATCAAAATTCAGGAATGGAGGGTTTTGAAGATCTCTCATACATTGATGCCATCTTGGAAGAGGGGGCGAAATATTGTGAGGAGGTTCTGCACCCAATAAACCAATCAGGTGATGCGGAGGGTTTGAAGCTCGTTAAAGGTGAAGATGGATATAATAAAGTTATTCTGCCACAAGGCTTCAAAGAGGCTTATCAGCAATATGTTGAAAATGGTTGGGGCAGTTTTGCTTGCGATAAAGCATATGGAGGGCAAGGTTTGCCGAATGTTATTAATACGCCTTTTATTGAAATGGTTTGTTCGTCAAATCTATCATTTGGGCTAATTCCAGGGTTGACACACGGGGCTTATTCGGCTTTGCATCTTTATGGCTCAGAAGAACAAAAACAGAAATATCTTCCAAAACTTTCAACTGGTGAGTGGACAGGCATTATGTGCTTAACAGAGCCTCAAGCTGGCACTGATTTAGGTTTAATTACAACTCGTGCGGAAGCAAATTCTGATGGAAGTTACGCAATTTACGGCAATAAAATATTTATTTCATGCGGTGAGCATGACGCGGCTGAAAATATTGTGCATCTAATTCTAGCAAGATTACCTAATGCGCCTGAAGGTGTGAAGGGAATTTCCCTCTTTGTTTCATCTAAGTTTGATGTTCTGGCAGATGGCGGTATGGGCGAGAGAAACAAGGTAAATTGTGCTTCTTTTGAGCATAAAATGGGTTTGCACGCAAGCCCTACTTGCGTAATGAATTATGATGGTGCGAAGGCTTGGCTTGTTGGTGAACCTCATAAAGGGCTTCGTGCAATGTTTGCAATGATGAATGAAGCCCGCTTGCTAGTTGGCATTCAAGGGCTTGGTATTGGTGAAATATCTTATCAAAATGCACTTGCTTATGCGAAGGAAAGATTGCAGGGCAGGGCGTTAGCTGGTGCGAAATATCCTGATAAAAAGGCTGATCCAATCACCGTTCACCCTGATGTTCGCAGAATGTTACTTTCACAAAGGGCATTTGCGGAAGGTGGCAGAATTCTTGCTCTCTGGATGGCGTTAAATGTTGATATAATGCATAAATCCCCAAATGAGGAAGCTCGCAAAGAGGCTGATGATTTTGTCGCATTAATGACGCCAATAACTAAGGCCTATTTAACAGGTGAAGGCACGCAGGTGGCACATACTGGAATGCAAGTTTTAGGCGGATATGGTTACATAAAAGAATATGGAATGGAGCAGTTTTTGCGTGATTGCCGTATCACCGAAATTTATGAAGGCACTAATGGCGTGCAGGCGTTAGATTTAGTCGGCCGTAAAATGCCAATGGGAACTGGCAGATTGTTAAGAAGATTTTTCCACCCAGCGCAGGAATTTGTGGATAGCAATAAAGATAATGAACAAATGGCAGAATTTACCAAGCCATTTTATCAAGGGTTGAAATCTTTGAGGCAAGCAAGCTTATGGATTGCTCAGAAATCCTTAGCTAATAAAGATGAAGCAGCTGGTGCGTCAGTTGATTATTTGAGGTTATTTTCACTGGTTGCGATAGGTTTTATCTGGACAAAATCGGCGAAAATTGCGTTAGAAAAATTAGCGACAGGAACTTCTGAAAAAGCATTTTATGAAGCAAAACTTGCAACAGCAAGGTTCTTCTTAAATCGTATTCTGCCTGAGCATTTTTCACTGCTTGCAAAAATAACCGCTGGCGTTAAACATATGGAAATCCCTGATTTAGAAGTGGCTTAGGTGGTTTTCTAACTCTCCAAAATTTTTTTTAGTTCTTGGTAGCAAGTTGCAAGGTTCATATTTTCTTTGGGGTTTTGGTTAAGAAAAGCCTCAATTTTGGGGAAATATTTAATTGCATTATCAACGGCTACATCACTGCCTTTTCTATATGCACCAAGCCTTATAAGCTCTGCCATATCATTATAAGTTGAAAGTAAATTTTTGGCGGTGCTGATGATTTTATTTTCCTCATCACTATTACAAGCAGGCATTGTTCTTGAAACAGATTTTAGAACATCAATCGCGGGGTATCTTCCCCTTTCAGCGATTTTTCTATCCATGATTATATGGCCATCTAGGATACCGCGAACCGTGTCAGAAATTGGTTCATTATGATCATCACCTTCAACTAAAACCGTGAAAAGCCCTGTGATATTGCCAGAATTCTCTGCCCCTGGGCCAGCTCGCTCCAGAAGTTTAGGCATCTCAGCAAATACAGAAGGCGTATAACCCCTTGTTGCAGGTGGCTCACCGACTGAAAGCCCAATCTCCCTTTGTGCCATTGCGAAACGAGTTACCGAATCAAGCAGGCATAGAACATTCTTGCCAATATCCCTGAAATATTCTGCTACAGAAAGCGTTAGATAAGCCGCTTGCCTTCTCATTAACGCGGATTCATCTGAAGTTGCAACTATTATAACGGCATTTTTTAAGCCTTCTTCACCAAGATAATTATCAAGAAATTCTTTAAGTTCCCTGCCCCTTTCTCCCACTAAACCGATTACTTTTATATCAGCATCAGAATATTTAGTAAGCATGGAAATTAGCATTGATTTTCCAACGCCTGAGCCTGCAAAAATTCCGAGTCTTTGCCCCAAACAGCAGCTTGTGAAAAGATTCACCGCTTTGACGCCCAGATCAATTTTTCCGCCCACTGATTTTCTTTTATGAGCTGGAATTGGCTGATTTTTAATAGCGTAAGGCTTCTGCCCCTGTGCTAAAATTCCTTTCTCATCAACTGCCTCACCAAGTGCATTTAGAATTCTTCCACGCCATTCTTCTGTTGGGTAAATGTAAGACATTGAATTTTCCACCTCAACCCTGCAACCGATAGAAACCTCAACGATTTCAGAAAAAGGCATTAGAAAAATTTTATTTTCCTGAAGGGCGATAACTTCACATAAAATTTTATTTCCAAGATTGTTTATAATTGAGCATTTTGAACCTTGTGAAGTGTAAGCACCAAGCCCCTCTGCTTCAATCATCAAGCCTTTAATTGCCGTAACCTTGCCGTAAATTTTATAATCAGAAATTTTAGAAATTTTATCTAAAGTGGCTTCAAACATAAAGTTTTACTCACCCATAAAAGATTTGCTCGCTTCAAGATTTTGTTCAACAATTTTATCGTAAATTTCTTTCCTCAAAACTGATGCAGTTTTAGGAAACTCAAGGCCAATCTTAACGGTTTTTCCTTTTACTTCTACAATTTGCACTTCAATATTATCGTTGATTATAATTGATTGACCGATTTTTCTAGTGAGATAAAGCATACTTGCACCTTTAGCCTGCTGGCGGTTTGTTTATAATCAAATCTTAAATAATTTGTTCAAAATGTAAATAAAATTTATTTAACTATCATAATTAACGAATTATTTTATTTTGATTAAAAAAAATGGATATTTATGAAGTTTATCAAAACCCTAATTATTATTTCTATGTTTTTCTTTTCAAGTGCTAAAGCTGAGGGTTCTTCTAAGCCTCAAGATATTTATGGTTTTGAGTTTGAATCAATAGAAAATAAAAAAATAAAATTATCTGACTATAAAAATAAAGTTGTGATGATTGTAAATACCGCTTGTTTGTGCGGTTTAACCCCTCAATTTGCTGAGTTAGAAAAATTATGGCAGAAATATAAAGATAAAGATTTCGTTTTAATAGGCGTGCCTTCTGATAATTTTGGCGGTCAGGAATTAGATTCTGAAAAAGAAGTTGCAGAATACACTCAAAAAAATTTCAAGATTACATTCCCTTTAACGAAAATTTACAATGTAAAAGGTAAGGAAGCCCACCCATTTTATAATTTTGCGGCTGATGAGGTTTCAGCTTTAGGAACTCCAAAATGGAATTTTCATAAATATCTAATTGGCAAAGATGGCAAAATTGCTGAGTGGTATGCTTCAACCACAACGCCAGATTCAGAAAAAATTTCCTCTAAAATTGAAGAGCTACTTGCAAAATAAATTTGCTAATTTCTAATCTGCAATTATCCTAATTTTAATTAATATTAATATTATGGATTATATTGCTATAGGTTTGGTTATTATTGCTTCTCTAGCTTTACTAGCAGTGTTGTGGGTTGGTTTTTTGAACACTTATTATCTCTGCACAATTTTATTTGGTGTTTGGCCACCAAGCACGCCAACTGATAAAAAAACAATCTCCCTCTCAATTCAAGAATTTCAAAAATATTTTGATAAGGATAAAGAATTTGTATTTTATGATTTAGGTTGTGGATATGGTAATTTTATAAGTGGCTTTGCTAAAGCCTTTCCAAAAGCAAAAATTATAGGGGTTGATATACTTTATTTTCCTTATTTTTTCTCAAAATTTCGGTTCAGAAAAAATAAAAACATAACCATTATAAAAGATGATTTATATAATCAAAATATCTCAAAAGCTGATGCGGTTTTTTGTTTTTATTGCGGTGCGGTAAAAAAATTATCAGATAAATTGCATTCTGAACTTCCCAAGAATTGCCTTATTTTAAGCAATAATTTTGAGCTGGAAAGCCTTAATCTTATTGATACAATAAAAATAAAAGATGTATTTACCTTTAGAAAAATTTTTGTTTATAAAAATATATGAATTTTATTTTACCTCATAAAAATATTTATCCAAAAATTCACCCATCAGTTTTTATTGGTGCGGGTGCGGTGATTATTGGCGATGTAGAAATTGGTGAGGATTCTAGCATATGGCCAAATTGCGTGATAAGGGGAGATGTGAATTATATTCGCATCGGCAAGCGAACAAATATCCAAGATGGCTCTGTGATTCATGTTTCAAGGCCTTCGGTTGCTGCAAATACAGCAGGGCAGGGCGGTGGCATGACAATAATTGGTGATAATGTTACAATCGGGCATAAAACTATGCTTCACGCTTGCACTATTGAAAGCGAGAGTTTTGTTGGAATGAGTGCAACTATTATGGATGGAGCAATTGTTAGAAGTGGCGGAATGGTTGCAGGTGGTGCGGTGGTAACTTATAAAAAGGAAATTCCAGCAGGGAAAATTTGGGCTGGAAACCCTGCAAAATTTCTGCGTGAAATGAAACAACAGGAAAAAGATTTTATACTGATTTCAGCTCAAAATTATGTTAATGATGCGGCAGATTATCGTTAATCGTCAATCGTTGATGGTTGATAGCGATTAACGATATACGATGAACAAAAAAAGATATACGATATAGGATGAACGAAAAACGAATAATAAACGCAATGTTTGCAAAGGGTTTGGGTGGTATTGAACAAGCCTTTGTGGATTATACACAGGCTTTGCTTTTGCAGGGTTATGATGTGATTTGCGTGGTGAGTAAGGGGGCGAAGATAATTAAGGAACTCCAGGACTTCAGAATCTCAGAACTTCAGAAAAACTTATCTGAAGTTCCGAAATTCCAAAATTCTGGAGTTCAAATAATAGAAATCTCTCAGCTTGGAAAATGGGATTTTATCGCTAAAATTAAACTTTATAATTTAATAAAAAAAGAAAAACCAATAGCGGTTATAGCCCATGGAAACCGCCCAACTTCTCTATTGAGATGGGCTTGCACAAAAACAAAAACTATCCTTGTTTCAGTTGCACATAATTATAAAATAAAGCCACTGCTAAGTGCAGATTATATATTCTCCATTACACAAAATTTGAAAAATTATATTGGTGGTAGCAGGTTTCCACTGAATAAAATTTTTGTAATTCCGAATATGCTTAAGGTTGATGGTAGTTGGTTGATGGTTGATAGAAAAAACCATCAACTATCAACCATAAACCATAAACCTACAATCGGCGTGATGGCAAGGTTTGTAAAGAAAAAGGGTGTTGATATTTTTCTTCGTGCTTGCGGTGCGTTAAAAGATAAAGGCTATAAATTTAACGCCATAATTGGTGGCATTGGTGAGGAGCAATTTGCTCTGCAAGCCATACGAGACGAGCTAAAACTCAACGATTATGTCAAATTCATTGGTTGGGTGAAGGATAAGGAGGAATTTTATAATTCAATTGATATTTTCTGCTTGCCCTCTCTGCATGAGCCGTTTGGAATAGTGATTCTTGAGGCGTTTTCTTATAAAAAACCGATTGTTACAACAAATTCAGAAGGTCCTGAAGAAATTTGTGAAAATGAAATTGATTGCATAATGGTTGAAAAAAACCATTCTGGTAAACTCGCAGAAGCTCTTGCAAAACTGTTAGATGACAAAGAATTAGCAAATAAAATTGCCGAAAATGGCTATAATAAATTAATTGCAAATTA
Organism: Rickettsiales bacterium; assembly: GCA_033762595.1. Taxonomy (NCBI): domain Bacteria; kingdom Pseudomonadati; phylum Pseudomonadota; class Alphaproteobacteria; order Rickettsiales; species Rickettsiales bacterium. The sequence continues at coordinate 6,300 of JANRLM010000109.1, read as the reverse complement.
TTCACTTGAAAAAGTTTCAATAGAGTTGGATAAAGCATTAAAGGTTGTGATTGGATAAAATGAAATTTATAAAACTAAATCGTTCAGTTATATCAATTTCTGGCAGTGATGCGGAGAAGTTTTTGCAGGGGATAATCTCTAATGATATTCGCAAGGCAAACTCTCAAGACGCAATCTGTACTTACTTTCTAACGCCACAAGGCAAATATATTTCTGACTTTTTTATAATTGGTTTTAATGGTGGTTATTTAATTGATTGCCCAGAAATTGACAAAGATTTACTTCTTAAAAAATTTAATATTTACAAACTTCGCTCTGCTGTAAAAATCATTGATTTATCAAATGATTTTGAGGTTTTTCAAATTATAGAAGCAACCAATCAACAAATTAATGAGCTAGCTAATCAAATAATTTTTCAAGATGTTCGTTCTGAAAATATGGGTTATAGATTGCTAAAAAATAAATCTAAAAATTTGGAAATTCAAAGTTCTGATATTAAATTATATCATCAACTTAGAATTGATAATTTAGTTGTAGAAGGTGAGTTTGATCTAGAAAAAGAAAAATCTTTTCCACTGCAATTTAGAATGATTGAGAATAACGCCGTTGATTTCAAAAAAGGCTGTTATGTAGGGCAGGAGGTTACCGCTAGAACGCATCATAGGGGTGCAATTAGGAAAACTATTTACAAAATTTCAGCCAATGAAAATCTTGAAAATATAACTGAAAAAGAAATACTTTCTGATGACATTTCTGTTGGAAAAATCTTGAGCATTGTTGGCAATAATGCATTAGCACAAATTGAAATTGAAGCCGTTCAACAAAATAAACCTTTGAAAATTTCTGGCATTGATGTAGTTGTTAATCAATGAAAATCTCATCTGCTAAAACTATTGTAGTAAAAATTGGCTCGTCAACATTGGTTGATGAAAATCTCGTTTTGCGAAAAAAATGGCTTCAGAATTTTGTTAAAAATATTTCTGATTTAACCTCTGATGGAAAAAAAATCGTGATAGTTTCGTCTGGTGCAGTGGCACTTGGAAGAAAATTATTCGGTAAAGAAAAAGGCAAGCTAAAACTTGAGGAAAAGCAAGCAATCTCTGCAATTGGTCAGCCTATATTGATTGAAAATTATCAAAAATTATTTTCAAAGCATAATTTGCAAACGGCACAAATTTTGCTCACAATTTCTGATACTGAGAATAGAAGAAGCTACCTAAACGCAAGGAATACCTTTCAAACTCTGCTTTCAAAAAATATAATTCCAATAGTCAATGAAAATGATTCTGTGGCTACTGAGGAGCTTAAATTTGGCGATAATGATAGGCTTTCAGCCTATGTTGCACAAATGATTTCTGCGGATTTGTTAATAATTCTCTCTGATGTAGATGGTTTATATACCGAAAATCCAAGCAAAAATAAAAACGCAAAGCATATTCCTTTGATTGAAAATATTGATGATAAAATTGAGGCTTTGGCCGGTGATGCAACCTCAAACACTGGCACTGGTGGAATGATTACCAAAATAAAAGCCGCGAAAATTGCGGCTGAAAGTGGCTGTGCAACTATAATTGCAAGTAGCTTGAAGGAAAATTCAATCAAAAATATTTTTGAAAATAAGCAAAAATATTCACTTTTTCTATCGCAAGAAAAGCCTGAAAAAGCTCGTAAAACTTGGATATTAAATTCGTTAGTAAGTAAAGGAAAAGTTTTTGTTGATGAGGGTGCAGAAAAAGCTCTAAAGGCTCACAAAAGCCTTCTTGCAGTTGGGGTTATAAAAATTGAAGGTTCGTTTGAAAGGGGTGAAAAAATCTCAGTTTTTTCTGCAAAAAACATTGAAATTGCGAAGGGTATTGTTGCTTATTCCTCTCAAGATATTAACTTGATAAAAGGCAAAAAATCCTCAGAAATAGAAAGGATTTTAGGCTTCTCTGGCAGGGAAGCTGTGATTCACATTGATGATATGGTTGTGTTGTAATGTTAAATGTAAAAAAAAATATTTTTGAAATAATTTCAAAAAATTCGCAAGAAATTGAAAATTGGTTCGTAGAAAAATATCAAGAGAAATCGCCGCCTTTTTACTCCTCAGTTGATATTCGCTATAGTGGCTTTAAGATTGCACCAGTTGATACAAATTTATTTCCAGCGGGTTTTAATTTGTTAACAGAAAAGCAAAAAAATAATGCGAGTTTTCAAGCTAAAAACTACTTTGAAAAATATTTTTCTAATGCAAAAACAATTTTGTTAATTGCTGAAAATCATACTAGAAATAAATTTTATTTAGAAAATGTTTTTTCTATAAAAAACATCTTAGAACAGGCTGGAATGGAAGTTTTTACTTCTAAATTTGAGTTTTTAGAAGATGAAAAAGAGCTTGAAACTGCAAGTGGAAATAAAATTTTTTACCACAAAATTCAAAGGGAAAATAATCAAATTTTTATTCTACTAGAAAATAATCAAAAAATTATTCCTGATGTAATTTTGGTGAATAATGATATGTCATCTGGAGCACCTGAAATTCTTGTAAATCTTATTCAGCCTGTGTTTCCACCGATTGGGCTTGGTTGGTATCAACGCAAAAAAACCAAACATTTTGCCTCTTATAATTTAGTTGCAAGACAATTTGCTGAAAAATTTAATTTTGATCCTTGGCTGATTTCTTCAGCTTTTACAAAGTGCGAAAAAATAAATTTTAGGGAAAAAGAGGGTTTGGAGTGCGTTGCATATAATGCTTCTGAGCTACTCAAAAAAATTCAAATAAAATATGATGAATATAATATTCCAGAAAAACCTTATCTGTTTGTAAAAGCCAATAGTGGTACTTATGGAATGGGAATAATGGTGCTGAAAGAGCCTTCAGATATTTTGGAGATTAACAAAAAAGAACGCCACAGCCTTGATAAAATTAAAGAAGGAGTTGAGAACACCGAGGTTATAATTCAAGAAGGTATTCCAACTATTGATACTTATGACGGGAAAACTGCAGAGCCACTAGTTTATCTAGTTAATGGTAATGCAGTTGGTTGCAGTTATCGTATAAATTCTAACCAAGATAAATTTGGTAATTTGAACTCTAAAGGTATGGAATTTCATAGTTTTGATAGGGATTGCTCTTCAGATGTAAATAAAAATCCACTTGAAAAAGAAGCCTCTATGGATTGCCCCGTGCAAGCCTTAATCGCAAGATTAGCAAGTTGTGCCTCAACTTCGGAGGTTTGATGGATCCCTTCTCGCATGGCTTTTTAGCAAGTTTAGCTGCACAAAATATTTCAAAAAAAGAACATATAAAAAAAGCTAGCATTTATGGTTTTTTAGCTGGAATGTCGCCAGATTTAGATGTTTTAATTAGATCAAAAACTGATAGTTTGCTTGCAGTAGAATTTCATCGGCATTTCACTCATTCTATATTTTTTGCCCCTATTGGTGCTTTGATAGTTTCATATTTTTGGTGGCTAATTTTTAGAAAAAATTTGCAATTTAAGTTTGCTTATCCTTACTCACTAATAGGAATTTTAACCCACGGCTTGCTTGATGCCGCAACTAGTTATGGCACTAGGATTTACTGGCCTTTTTCAAATGATAGAGTTAGTTGGAGTATTATTTCAATCATAGACCCACTATTCACAATTCCGCTTGCGATTTTAGTGATTTTAATTGCTTATAAAAGCACTAAATTTCTAAAAATATTTTCTATCGCGTTTGTTTTTTTATATTTGTTTAATGGATATTTGCAGCGTGAAAGAGTTGAGGAAACCCTTGAAAACCTCTCAATTAGTAGAAATCATAAAATTGAACATTTTGAAATAAAGCCAACGATAGGAAATAATATTTTGTGGCGTTCAACTTATATTTATAAGGATAAAATTTTTATTGATGCAATAAGAAGTAATTGGCTTGGTGATATAAAAATTTATGAGGGGGAAAGTCTGAATCATCTCAGTTTTCCTAGTAGTTTTAGTAATTTGAATAAATCTTCAATTTTATATAATGATATTGCAAGATTTGACTTTTTTTCAAATAAATTCTTAGGTGCTTTAGAAGAAATGCCAAATGTAATAATTGATGCAAGATATAGTATTTCAGCTACATCAGCAAAGCCAATGTGGGGTATTTTGATTGATGAAAAACACCCGAATAAACATGCTTATTTCAAACATTTTCCGAGAGAGATTGACGATAAAAAAATTACGATTTTCAAAAAGCAGTTATGGGGTGAAGATTTATAAAACTAGACTTCCAATTCTCAAATTTCTTAAAAAGATTTCATCAAATTCATTGGAAGAAATTTTAACCCCAAGTTCTTTTAGTGAGGTAACGCCAAACTCAGAAATTCCGCAAGGGATAATGCCTTCAAAATGTTTTAGATTTGGGTTTATGTTGATTGATAATCCATGAAAAGAAACCCATTTACGAACACGAATTCCTATCGCACCAATTTTCTTTTCAAGTCCTTTTTTATCAAAACACCAAATTCCAACTCTGCCTTCTCTTATAAAACTTTTAACGCCTAACTCTGCCAGTGTATCAATAGTGGATTGCTCAATATCTTTAACAAATTGTCGTAAATCAGGGGTTTTATAATGATTTTTTAGATTTAGCATTAAATAGCAAATTCTTTGCCCTGGGCCGTGATAAGTATATTTTCCGCCCCTACCAACATTAAAAATTGGAAATCCTTTATCATCAAGCAAATCTTCAGGTTTTGCAGAAGTGCCAGCTGTAAAAACTGAGTTATGCTCTAGTAACCAGATTTCCTCGGATTCTTCGCCTGAGATTATTTTAGTAACCCTGTTTTCCATGTAAGAAAGGGCTTCTGAATATTCCACTGGTTTATTTGATATTGTTATTTGCATTTTTGATATTATAAAATTTCGCTATTTTCACTCTGTGTCACCCCGCATTTATTGCGGGGTTAATTGTAAAACGCTCTCAAAATTCCATTTTAGAAATACTTTACACCATTAACCCCGCAATAAATGCGGGGTGACAATTAGCGCCTGATAATCTCCAAGACTAATTTTAGCACTTCCTCTACGGCCTGCAATCTTATTTCATTTCTTGAGCCTAAAAAATTATGCTTAAAAGATTTGTTTCTACCAGTTAATTTATCAGCAAAAGCTATATAAACAAGGCCAACTGGTTTCTGCTCTGAACAGCCATTTGGTCCAGCAATTCCAGTTACTGAAAACCCATATTTAGCTTGAGATTTTGCCATAATGCCGAGAGCCATTTCCCTAGAGGTTTCCTCTGATACTGCTCCAAATTTTTCAAGCGTTTCAGGCTTAACATCAAGCATTTGTTGCTTTGCAAGGTTGCTGTAAGTAACCGCGCATCTATCTAAAACCTTGGAAGATCCAGCAATTTCAGTAAGTGCGGAAGAGATAAGCCCGCCAGTGCAACTTTCTGCAAGGGCTATCATAGAATTACTGAGGCTCGCTTTTTCAATAATTTCTTCAGATAATTTAATAATATTTTGGTTGAACATAAATCCTCATCATTTATTAATGTGCTTAAACTAGCAACTAAAAATTAATATGGATAGACTTAAATCAATTATTGAAAAATCTTGGGAAGAAAGAGATGGAATTAACCTTCAAACAAAAGGTGAAATTCGCGATAGCGTTGAGGAAACCTTGGCAATTCTTGATAAAGGCGCGCTTCGTGTATGTGAGAAAAACGGCGCGGATTGGCAAGTTAATCAATGGGTGAAGAAGGCGATTTTGCTATCTTTCCGCCTTAATGATAACGCAATTATGCCAAGTGGAACATTTTTTGGTGCTACCCAAGCGAGTTATTTTGATAAAGTTCCACTTAAATTTAATGGCTGGAGTGAGCAAGATTTTAGAAGTGCAGGCTTTAGAGCTGTTCCGGGGGCGATAGTTCGCAAATCTGCCTTTATTGCAAAAGGGGCGGTGCTGCTTCCTTCATTCGTGAATGTTGGTGCTTATGTTGGTGAAGGCACTATGGTTGATACATGGGCAACAATCGGTTCATGTGCACAAATTGGTAAAAATTGTCATATTTCTGGCGGTGCTGGAATTGGCGGAGTGCTTGAGCCTCTGCAAGCTAACCCTGTGATTATTGAGGATAATTGCTTTATTGGGGCAAGAAGTGAAGTTGCTGAAGGCGTTATAGTTGGTGAAGGATCAGTGCTTTCAATGGGTGTATATTTAGGTGCTTCTACAAAGATAGTTGATAGGGCGACAGGTGAGATTTTTTATGGAAAAGTTCCACCATACAGCGTTGTTGTGGCTGGCACTTTACCTGGTAAAACACCAGATGCACCATCTCTTTACGCTG
>JANRLM010000108.1 GCA_033762595.1 Rickettsiales bacterium | reverse complement strand
ATGAGCAAATGCATTCGCCCCCACAATCGCCTTGTTTGCTTGAACTTGCAAGCCTGTAATGTTAGTTACAAGTTTTGATGCACGCATTATATATTCGCTTTTAACATCAATGTGGAAAGGCAGAATATCATTACGAGTTTTGATTGCCATCACAACTTCTTCAAGGGAGGTATTGCCGGCTCTTTCACCAATTCCATTTATGGTGCATTCTATTTGACGAACGCCCGCCTGAGCCGCTGAAAGTGCATTTGCAACCGCCAAGCCTAAATCATTTTGTCCGTGAAATGAGAGTATAGCTTTATCAATATTTGGAACTTTATTTCTAATTGTCGTAAAAATTTGGAATATTTCAGACGGGATAGAATAACCCACCGTATCTGGAACATTTATTGTAGTTGCACCTGCCTTAATAGCAGTTTCTATAGCTTTGCAGAGGTAATCTAAATCGCTTCTGGTGGCATCCATCGCACTCCACTCAACATTATCAGTATAATTGCGAGCAAAACCAACGGTTTTATCAATAATCTCTAAAACTTCTTCACGAGTTTTTTTGAATTGATATTTTAAGTGAATATCACTGGTTGAAATAAATGTATGAATACGAGGGTTTTTAGCAGGTTTAACAGCCTCACCAGCGGCAGTAATATCTTTTTCAATCGCTCTTGCAAGTGAACATATCGAAGCATTTTTTGCCCTTTTTGCGATCTCATTTATCGCTTGAAAATCTCCTTTAGAAGAAATTGCAAAACCAGCTTCAATAACATCAACTTGCATTTCATCAAGCACATCTGCAATCATAATTTTTTCGGCAACATTCATCGTTGCCCCCGGAGATTGCTCACCATCACGAAGTGTTGTATCAAATATAATTATTTTATCTTTTTTAGTGTTCATTTTTTATAGTATTTATTTTACTTAATTGTTCTCAATTATCACCCCGCACTAGTTGCGGGGTTAACTATAAAGCACGCTTAAGGCATAGTGTTTAAGCACTTTCAACAATTAACCCCGCAACTAGTGCGGGGTGACAAAACTAGAAACAAATTAAAACATAAATTTTAATAATTCTAAAGTCTAATATCACAAATTTCTTGGGATTTCAAAAGTAAATTTATTTTGATTATTTTCTGACTCCGCAGTTATAAAACCATTATGAAGCTCAACAATCCTTTTTGTAAGATATAAGCCGATGCCATTATTGGAGATTGAATCGCTGTGGGCCCTATAAAATTGGTCAAAAATTAGGGGTAAATCATCTTTTGAAATAGGGTTGCCGTTATCTATAATTTCAAACCTGATAAAATTATTATTATTTGAAACTAAAAAATCCACCTTGCCTTTATTATCATTTTTGGCTGACGCACTGCTGATTGCTTGGTTTATAAGGGTTTTAATTGCTTGGAAAATTCTATCTTTGTCACCAGTAATTGCGATATTTTCACTTGGAATTTTGTAGGAAAGCTTAACTTTTTTTCGCTCGGCTTCATTTTCTAAATTCGGCAGAGTTTTAACCATCTCCTCTTTAATTGAAAATGGCTCTCTTGAAATATTAACAAAGCCTGCATCTATAGAAGAAACCTCGATAATATTATCAATTAAATTTTTTAGTTTTACTGAGGAATCAAAAATAGATTTCAAATAATCTTTAGTTTTTACACCAATTTTTTCAAAATATTCCATCATTAAAATTTCAGTAAAACCCATTATAGAAGTAAGAGGGGAGCGAAGTTCATAAGAAACATTGCTCAAGAAATTTGTTTTTATTTTATCAGCTTCCTCATAGGCTTTTTTCTCTGCTCTAAGAGATTTTTCAACATTTTCTTTATCGGTAATATCAAAGTAAGTTATAAGCGTTCCGCCATTTGGAAGGGGTGTGATGCGTTGCAATAAAACTACGCCATCAGTGCGAATAATTTTATTTTCGGAGATTTCTCTTTTTTGAAGTTTTTCAATGGAATTATCAACAAATTCTTCCCAATTATTGAAGCTGTATAAATATTTTTCTTCTGCAAGTAATTCTTTGATATGAGGCTCAGAGTGGAGCAGGGAAGGGGAATGCCCCCAAATCTCGCTATAAGATGGGTTGAAAAGTTTTAACCTGCCATCTTCACCAAATACGGCAACGGCTTCGTTGAGGTTATCCAGCGTTTGCTTCTGCACTGAAACAAGAGTGTTATATTCACTTTCTAAGCGGAATTCCTCAGTTACATTTTCATAATAAAACAGCAAACCACGCTGTTGATAAGGGATTATAACAACTTTATAAACTGAGTTATCAGGCAGATAATAATAATCTTCTTTTTTAGAAAAAAGATTATTAAACATTGCGTCATTTTCTTTTTTGAAATTAACGAAATCAATTTGTTCTGGGAGCTTTCTTTTCTCGCGAAGAACATCTAAAATTTCAGAATAAGTGGGAGATTTTTTAAGCCAATCTGCGTCTAATTTCCACATATTCACAAACGCTTGATTGAAATATTCAAGCCTTTTATTTGTGCCATAAATCGCAATCGCATTGTTCAAACTTTCAACCAGCCTATTTTGAAGCTCATTACTGAATTTTAGCCTTTCCCTAGTTGCTTGAAGCTCGTGAAGGTTAAGTGCGAAGCCGATTGTGCCAGTTTTTGCGTTAAAGCCATAAGATTTATCAGAAACCGGAATTTCAACAATTTGGCAAAGCGTGCTTGTTCCTGAGATAACAACAAATTGTTCAGTAACTTGGGTTTGTCCAGTTTTTATAGCTTTAGAAGCTACATTATGAGAGTTTTTATATAATTCCAAATCACCGGTTTCTAAAATTCTTTCTCTAATTTCGCCGGTAATCTCACAATACTTTGAGTTGCAATATACTATTTTTAGATTTTTATCTCTCTGCCAAATTGGAAAGTTAATTTCATCTAGTAAATCAGCAAAAGTTTTTAATTCTGTTTGAAAAGTATTTTTTAGTTTATGAAATCTTTTGGCTTCTTTGCTTATTTCTTGAAACAAATTTTTATATTTTTCCGCCAAGTAAGATTGCCAAACTGCATAGAAAGAAAGTAATATAAAAAATAGTAAAACCCCAGAAAATGTTATAATTTCAAAGGTTTCAAATTGCCTGATAAAATTTCCTATAGCTTCAAACACAATTTTTTCTGCAAGGTTAAAAAATATTTTTTTAATCTACAAAGAAAAAATAAATAATGCATTAATAAAAAATTCTAGCCACCTGCTTTTTCGCTAAAAAATTGCATTTTGCCTTTTTTGCCTTTCCAGCTATCTGCGTCAGAGGGTGCTGATTTTGATTCCGCAATATTTGGCCACATTGCTGAATATTTTCGGTTGAATTCTACCCATTTTACCACTTCGTCTGATTCGGGCTTGATAGCTTCCGCTGGGCATTCAGGTTCACAAACGCCACAATCAATACATTCATCAGGGTTGATAACTAACATATTTTCACCCTCATAAAAGCAATCAACAGGGCAGACATCAACACAATCTGTATATTTGCATCTTATGCAATCATCTGTAACTACATATGTCATAGTTGAGAATTTGGGTTTATAGGAATTTTAATTAGAGTTTTATAACAAAAAATCAAGATTCAAAAAATTTAGAAACCTACTTCAAAAATGAAATTAGTTTTGAGATGTGATTAATTTCAAAAATTTCTAGTTTAGTTTGTTTTTCTTTTGAATCTGGCAGGTAGGCATGATTGAAGCCGAGTTTTTCTGCTTCTTTTAAGCGAGCTTGCGTTCTTGCGACAGGCCTAACCTCTCCTGAAAGCCCAACTTCTCCAAAGAAAACTGCATCATTTTTAATCGGCACATCATTTACCGCTGAAATTATCGCGGCACAAACGGCCAAATCTATTGCTGGCTCAGAAATTTTTATGCCACCCGCTATATTAAGATAAATCTCTTTATCAAATAATTTTATACCGCATCTGGTTTGTAACACGGCGATAATCATTGCTAGGCGGTTAGAATCCCAGCCAACTACTGCCCTTCTTGGTGATGCCATAAAAGAGGGTGCTATTAATGCTTGAACTTCCACCAAAAGAGGGCGTGAGCCTTCCATTCCAGCAAAAATTACGGAGCCAGAAACATTTTCCTGCTTGCCTGAAATAAATAATTCTGAGGGGTTTGTAACTTGCTTCAAGCCTTGCTCGTTCATCTCAAAAACGCCGATTTCTCCAGCAGGACCAAAGCGATTTTTAACCGCCCGAACTACCCTAAAATTATAGCCTTTCTCGCCCTCAAAATAGAGAACGCAATCTACCATATGCTCTAAAACTCTAGGGCCGGCAATCTGACCATCTTTAGTAACATGCCCAACTAAAATAAGGGCAATATCCAGTTTTTTGCAAGAGGAGATTAATTCGTGGGCTGAAAAACGAACCTGAGTAACCGTTCCGGGGGCTGATTCAACAGCTGGTAGAAACATCGTTTGAATAGAATCAATAATCACAACATCGGGTTTTTGTTTTTTAAGCGTTGAGAGGATTTCATTAACATTTGTTGCATTGGCGATTTTCACATTTGATTTTTCAAGCCCAAGCCTTTTCGCACGGAGTGATACTTGGGAAGTTGATTCCTCACCGGTTATATACACAACCTGCTTGCCAGAATTACTAATCAGTGATGCAGTTTGCAAAAGAAGGGTTGATTTACCAATCCCCGGTTCACCGCCAAGTAAAATTGCTGAGCCTTCCACTAAGCCACCGCCTAGAACTCTATCAAATTCCTCAATTCCAGAGGTTAAGCGATTTTTGATTTCAGTTTCTTCTGAGAGGGAGAAAAATTCTATTTCGCTGGTTTTACCATCTGATTTTTTGGATTTTTTTAGCAGGGCAGGGTTGCTTGCGGCAAAGCTACTTGTTTCTTCAACTATCGTGTTCCACTCCCCGCAGGCTTCGCACTTTCCAGACCATTTATGGCTAACCGCACCGCAATTTGTACATACATATGTTGAGTTGTTTTTCATAATTTAATGATTTGTATCACCTGCTACAATCGCACCGAGAGGCCTTCCACCAAGTAGATGAACATGAAAATGAAAAACAGATTGAGATGCATTTTTGCCGTGATTAAATAAAGTTCGGAAGCCATTTTCAATCAGATTATTTTGCTCCGCAATTTTTTGAACAGATTTGAAAAATCCTGAGATAAACTCAGGGCTTGCATTAAGAGCAAAATCATTAAAGGAAATAAACTCCCCCTTAGGCACAATTAAAATGTGAATAGGTGCAGAGGGTTGAATATCATTAAAGGCAATGCAAAACTCATCTTCATAAAGAATTTTAGTTGGAATTTCCTTTTTGATAATCTTGGCAAAAATATTATTTTGATCGTAGGTGATATTCATAAAATTCCAATTTTTATGGTTTTTGAAACACTAATAGTAAATTTTTTTAAGATGCAAGTGTTAGCATTTTACTAATTATTTTCATTTTAGAACTATTTAATTAGATTTGGAAGTGTTCTAACCAAAAATATTTTTATGAACAAAGTTTTTTTAATATTGGCTATAGTTTATGCGGTTTCAATTTATTCTTACAATAAAGATGAAAATATTAGCTATGACAATACAAAATTAAGTGTTAATTTGAGATAAAAAAAGCCCAGAAAACTGGGCTTATATAAATTGATTTTATTATTGAATATTATCTATCATCATCAGAAGGGTTTTCTTCACCTGTTTCAGAATCATGAAAGCCTGCATCTTCAAGGTTTTCCTCATCTTCGCTAACATATGAATCACCAGATTCTTCAATTGCAGCTTTAATATCAGCTTCTTCATCTTCAATTGAAATTGCAAGTTCGTTAGAGTTTGCAGGTGCAACAAAAGCTTCACTTCTAATTCTTTCTTTTTGAAGCGAATTAACAACACCAACACGAAGGCTATCAATAGTTACATTGCCCTCAGCTATTTCACGAAGGGAAATAACGGTATCTTTTTCGCCCTTTCTTTCAATAGTCAATTCAGCACCAGCAGAAATTTCTTTAGCTCTTTGAGCTGCAAGAGCCACTAGTTCAAATCTATCATCAACTTTTTCTAAACAATCTTCAATAGTTACACGAGCCATAAATAAAGGGGTTGGGGGTTGTTTGGGTGTTGGGTCTTGGGTGTTGGGCCTTGGGTTGTTTTAGGGTTATTAAAACCCAACTCCTAACTACCAACTCCCAATCCCCAGAACCTAATTACTTTTTCTTTTTAGTTTTTGTATCTCCTTCTTCAGCTACTTCTGCAGCTGATTTCAAAGCTTTGCCTAATATACCACCGAGAGCCGCACCAGAATCAGCAGAGCCGTATTTCTCTATAGCTTTTTTCTCTTCATCTACTTCATAAGCCTTGATTGAAAGTTTGATTTCTTTCTTAGCTTTATCAAGAGATGTAACTTTAGCATCAACTCTGTCTCCTGCGGAAAATCTTTCTGGTCTGCATTCAACTTTGTCTTTAGAAAGGTCATTCCTTTTAATTTGAGTAGTAACACCTTCGGTTACTGAAACCGTTACGCCATCTTCATTAGAAGAAATAACCGTGAAAGTATAAACACCACCTTTCTCATATTGGTCAAAAGCTGATGCAAGTGGATCTCCAGTTAAATGTTTAACACTCAGACCAATTTTTTCTTTAGATGGATCTAAATCAATAATGGTAGCTTGGATTTTTTGACCTTTAGCATATTTTTTGATAGCTTCTTCAGGCGTTTCTGTCCAAGATAAATCATTAGCGTGGATTAAACCATCAGCTTCATTTGTATCTTCAAAGCCAACGAAAATTCCAAAATCAGTTATTGATTTAATAGTGCCTTCAACAATATCACCTTTTTTGTGAGTTTGTGCAAATTGCGACCAAGGATTATCAATACATTGCTTAATTCCAAGCGAGAGCCTTTGTTTATCTGGTTCAATCGCAAGAATCATTACATCAACAACATCACCTTTTTTGTAAATTTGCGATGGAGTAACATTTTTCTTGCTCCAGCTCATTTCTGAGATGTGAACAAGGCCTTCAATACCAGAGCCTAACTCAACAAATACGCCGTAATCAGTGATATTTGTAATTGTGCCTTTGTGCCTTGTGCCTTCAGCAAATTTACCATCAGAATTATCCCAAGGGTTAGATTTAAGCTGTTTAAGACCAAGTGAAATCCTCTTGTTGTTTTGATCAAATTTAATAACTTTAAGGGAGATTTTTTCACCTACTTTAAGAACTTCAGAAGGGTGGTTAATTCTGCTCCAAGAAATATCTGTAACGTGAAGAAGGCCATCAACAACGCCTAAATCAATGAATGCACCATAATCAGTGATATTTTTAACGATACCTTCAACAACATCACCTTCTTTAATATTATCAAGAACTTTTGATCTCTCCTCAGTGAGGGATTCTTCCATAATAGCACGACGAGAAACGATAATATTTCCGCGAACTCTATCCATTTTTAGAACCTGGAATGGCTGAACAATATTCATCAAAGGTGTAACATCTTTAATTGGGCGAACATCAACCTGTGAACCCGGCAAGAATGCTAAACAGCCACCTAAATCAACAACAAAGCCACCTTTAACACGAGATGTCATAACGCCATCAACATTTTCAGCTTTAGCCATTGCTTTTTCAAGCCTGCTCCAAGTTTCTTCCTGAACTGCTTTAGATCTAGAAAGAACGATTTCTTGATAATAATTTTCAAGCCTTTCAACGAAAACAGTAACAGAATCACCGATTTCAACATTATCCCTTTCAGAATCAGGGAAATCTCTAACTAATACTCTACCTTCTGTTTTGAAGCCAATATCAACAAGCACTGCTTCATCATCTTTTGCAACAACTATACCTTTAACGGTGCTGCCTTCTTCTAATTTTTCTATTGAGTTTACATCAAATAATTGAGAGAAATTCTCACTGGTTTGATAATCAGATTCAAACTGATATGCTGCTCTAGGTTTACCCATTTTAATCTCCTTAATTGGAAAACTTTATATAAATCATCGTGTTAATGCAAATATATAAAGTATTAATCCGCTTACACTGCGGGGTTGGTTGATAAAAATTTTTAGCTTTTGGGTGTAAATATTTGTGTAAATAAAAACTAAAAACCGCCCTGAAATAATATGAATTAAATAAAAGCTCAGGGCTTATATAGGTTTTTTTGAGGTATTTCAAGAATTATTTACAAACTAAATTGCTCGCCAAGATATACTTCTTTTACCGCTTGGGAATTGACAATTTTATCAGGTGTGCCTTCTTCTAAAACAACTCCGTCGTGGATAATGTAAGCCCTATCAACAATTCCGAGGGTTTCCCTAACATTATGATCTGTAATTAAAACGCCGATTCCTCTATCTTTTAGTTTTGCAATCAGATTTCTAACTTCTGCAACTGCGATAGGATCAATACCTGCAAGTGGCTCATCAAGCAGCATAAAGAGGGGGTCGCTTGCTAATGCCCTTGCGATTTCTGCGCGCCTTCTTTCGCCACCTGAAAGTGAAATTCCGAGTGACTTTCTAATGTGATTGATTGAGAAATCTGCTAGTAACTCTTCAAGTTTTGCAATTCTATTAGAGGCGATAGGCTCAGTAATTTCAAGGATAGACATAATATTTTGCTCAACTGATAAACCCCTGAAAATCGAGGCCTCTTGTGGTAAATATCCCAAGCCCATTCTTGCACGCTGATACATTGGCAGGTAAGTTACATCTTTACCACGCAGAATTATGTTGCCATAATCAGGTTTAATAAGCCCCATTACCATATAAAATGTAGTGGTTTTACCCGCACCATTTGGGCCTAAAATGCCAATTGCCTCGCCAGATTTCAAAGAAAAGCTTATATCACGAACAACAGGTTTTTCGCCGTAAGTTTTACCAAGATTTTTTGCCTCTAGGCCAAAATTATCATCGTGAAGATGCTTTGTAATAGGTCTTCTAGCCATTTACAGAGTTGAATTAATTATGAATATTGAGGGCTACAATATAAATTTAGAACTATCAAGAAATTGTTGGTAAAAATTAAAAAAAATGGAAATTATTTTTCAGATCTATTCATCGCTTTGATAAATTCAATAATATTTTTCCTTTTTTCTATATCTTTAATTTTGAAGAATTCTCTTAATAGAGTAGTAGTTTCTTTAGAGTTTATAAAACTCTGCACCTCAGAAGCATTTTTTTGAAAATTATCTTCTTTATTATCTTCGGCGAGAGCAAACTTTTTATTAGAGGAATCTTGGTTGTATGAATAATCACCAAACTCATTATAAAATGTGTTCACATCAACGCCAAGAATTTCTGCGAAATCATGAAGTCTGCCAGCGGAAATTCTATTCACGCCCTTTTCATATTTTTGAACTTGCTGAAAAGTAATTCCAGCTTCATTTGCAAGTACACTTTGGCTAATGCCTTTAATGTTGCGAAGCTGCCTCAGTTTGCTGCCAATTACGGCATCTTTTTCTTTCTTTTTAGTAACCATAGGTTGTGTTTAATGTAAGATTTTCAACCTCAAATTGTCTCAAAATAGAACAACTTTTTAATGTATAGAAATAAATTTATTAGTTTCAAGAACAATTTTCAAAAGTGGAGTTATTTTAATTTTTAGAAGATATCTGGTTGGAGATTTTATTAAATACATCTTGAATGGAAAGCTCTGAAGTATCTATAGTTTCTGCATCTTTGGCTTGTTTTAGTGGTGCGGAAACCCTTGCTTTATCACGCTCATCACGGCGTTTGATATCATCATAAACTTGGTTATAAGTAATATTCGGGTTGGATTTCAGTTGCTCAAAACGCCTTTTTGCTCTAGTTTCTAGGCTTGCAGTGATAAAGAATTTATAATCAGCGTTTGGGCAGATTATAGTTCCTATGTCTCTGCCATCTAAGACTGCACCTTTTGGAGAATTCGCAATCCTACGCTGAAAATCAATTAGATTTCTTCTCACCTCTAAATTTTCAGAAACTATTGAAGCGAAATTACCAACAATTTCTGTTTCAATAATTGGTGATTTTATAAAGCTAGAATCTAAATTTTTAGAAATTTTTACCGCTTCATCTTTAAGAATTTCAGGGCTTACTTGTAATGAATTATCAATCTCTGAGTAACCTAAACTAATTAGAGATTGCAAAGCAACCGCTCTATATAGTTTGCCTGTATCAAGATATTCTAGGTTAAATTTTTCAGCTAGCATTCTTGCTATTGTGCCTTTTCCACTACCAGCAGGGCCATCTATTGCGATAATCATAAATAAAAATTTTTATAAACTTTACTTTTTAACTTTTATAAATGCAAAATGCTATAATAAATTTTATAGAAACCTTTTATGCGGAAAATCTTATTATTTTTTACTCTTGTTATTCTTATTCCATTTTTAAGTAAAGCTGCGGGCTTAAGGGAAAATTTATTTTTTGAAAATAAAGTTTCGGTTTTAATACCAAATGACTTTTATGAGGCTGATATTAAATCAGTTGCAGAGAGATTTCCAGATGAAGCGAACCGCCCACAAATTGTTTTAACTGATGCTGATGGCGTTGCTTTAGTTTCAATGAGTTTAGTTAAAAATGTTGGTGATAGACAGACTATCATTCATTTTTTTAGGGATATTAAAGAAAATTTAAGGGCAAGTTACCCAGAGCATCGCATAATTACAAGTGATGTTATAAGGGGCAGAACCCTTGCTTTTGTTGAGGTTTTAATTCCAAATCAGCAAGGTGAAATGATGTATAATGTTATGGCTTTTAGATATATTGGTGATAGTTTTTTCTCTTTTAACTTTTCCTGCCCTAAAGATGATATGCAAAAATATCAAGATAATTTCAGAGAAGTTGCAAAATCTATTAAGGAAGTTAGGAAAAACTAAAACCTGCTTCTTAAGCCCATCATATAATTTCTGCCCATAAGGGGTGCAGAATCTTTGATGAAGGAATTGTGAACTCTAGCCTCTTCATCAAGAATATTATTAGCTTGCAGATAAATTGAGGGCTCAATTTTGCTTTCAGGGTTCAAATTAAACTCAGATAAATTATAATCTAGAGCTAAATTTAGCATATTATAGCCATCAGTTTTTGTTTCATTGGCAGCTATTTCATCTTGTTCAAAAACATAAAAGTTTTGCACGCTCGCAATTAAAGATTTGTTAGTGTAAGCAAGTCCAGCACCAACCCTCATAGGTGAAATTCTTGGCAGGTTTTGTCCTGTTCTAGTATTTTCCGCTTGCACATAATCAAAGCTCGCATTTGAATCTAGCTTATTATTACCTTCATTAATTAGATTGTAATTTGAAGCCAACTCAAAGCCAAAAAACTCTGCAGGAACACCAGTGAAATTGAATATTTCATAACCACTTCCACCATCTACAACGCCGGTCGGATTAAGGAAAATGTAGTTTTGAAAACGATTATAGAATAAATTTAACTCACCAGTTAATTCGCCTACTTCTTTTTTGAAAGATAAATCCGCACCGAATGAACGCTGAATATCAAGATTAGCATCACCAACTTCAAAAGTGCTAGTTGCACCATGAGGGCCATTTGCGTAGAGTTCAGTTTGGTTTGGAGCTCTTTCCGTATAGCTTAAATTAAAGTTTGAAGTATATACATCATCAATAAAATATTTAATTCCAGTTGAGCCACTAAAAGTTAAATCATTTCTATCTTGTGGGTTGCCGAATGTTGCACCGCCTTCAGATTCTGCTTGCTGATAATCAGCCCTGCCACCAAACATTAGGGAGTATCTATCAAAAGGTAATTCTTCATAAATAAAAGCAGAATTTGTTAGTGTTTTAGTAAGCGGAACGAATGGATCTTCCCCAACGGCTGAGGCATTAATTAAGGTGCTTTGTAAGCCAACTGCACCTTGAAAGCCATTTATAGGGTTGTGAGTTAATTCAATTCTTCCATCAAAGCCATTATTTTTGAATGAAGTTTCAGGAGTATTTCCTTCAAACTCAGTGTGATTATAATCAGTAAAGCCAATTTTATATGTAAGTTTTTTAATAGTATCATTTACTTTTTCATTACCGCCTGAAACATCAAATCTGCGAGATTTCATTTGAATATTTTCACCTTCTTCAGGTTCAACTGGAATGCCATAATTATTATTTAATGCAGAGTATGAAACACCTAAAAAGCCATCATCATAAACTTTTGAAATACCGAAAGTTCCATTTACTGAATCAGTTTGAGAGTTTAATAATTTATTACTTACTTCATCAGCTAGTGGGTCAGCAATTCTAAGTGCTTCGCTTCTAGCAAAGCCATTAATATCATAATTATCAGTATCTCTTGCAACGCCAGAAAAATAATAATTTAAGCCAGAATTTGCCTCGCCACCTTTAAGTTTTATGCCGGCGGTTCTCTCTCTATCACCAGTGTTATATCTAGTGTTGAATTCACCTGAAACTAACTCGGTTTGTTGTTCTTCAATAATTCTGCTATCTAAAATATTTACTACGCCACCAATAGCCTTTGAGCCATAAAATAAAGCTTGAGGCCCTCTAATAATTTCAATTTTTTCTGCTGAAAATGGGTCTATAGAAATATTGTGATCAGGTGATGCAGCAGAAGCATCAATCACTGAAATACTATTTTGTAAAATTGCGATATTATCGCCATCTAAACCTCGAATAATAGGCCTGCTTGCACCTGCACCATAAAAACTTGAATGAACACCAAGCTCTTGCTTTAATGTTTCACCAAGTGTAATTGAATTTTTTCTATTGAGTTCCTCATTTTTAAGAACCTTAGCTGGCCTTGCAAATTCCTTAGAGTTTTTCTCTAGAGGGTTAGCCGAAACTACAACCTCATCTAAGTTTGCAGATTGTGCGACAGCATAGTTTGAAGTTAGTGAAAATGATAATAAGATTGCAAAAAAGAATAGATTACTTTTGTTAAACATTTTTCTATGGCTTGTGTTATGTTATAACATAACTAATTAGAAAATTTTATAAATCAAGAGTTAAATATTTTTACATATTTTTTCTACTGCTAATGCGGAGGCATCTTGGAAGGGGAGGAAAACCTCATCTGCACCCTTAAATTTAAGAATTGGTTTTTCTTCAATATATTGCGTAGAGATAGCAATTTTGCCTTTGAATTTATTTCTTTTTAATGCATCAAGCAATATAAAGCGACAATCTTCATTGGCAATTCCTAAGTCAATTTTAGGGATTGAGCAAATAACCCATTTTGTTTCATCTAGAGGAAGATGAGAGATAAATTCTTGATCAGATGCATCGCCGTATAGTGCTTGAAAGCCTTTTCTTCGCCATTTTTTTACTTCAGATGGGTTAAAATCAATGATTAATAATTTACACTTCTTTTTAAGTTTTTCAGCAATTGCACTACCAAATCTGCCAGCACCAAATAAGATAACATCATATGAATCTTTGATTTTATGTAATTCATTTTCATTTTTATTTTTTATATCTTTTTCAAAAATTCCAAGATAAGGCTCAAAAATTCCATATAAATTATGCGAGTAATTTATGAAATAAACTGAGAGAGAAATTGTAATAAGGCCAATTAAAGTCAATAATGCGAGAGATTCTTTATCAATATGACCAAGTGAAACGCCCATCGCCATAAAGATAAGTGAAAACTCGCTTATTTGTGCAATTGATGTTCCAACTAAAAAGCTAGTTCTTTTTCTGTAGCCCATCAAAGCCATGATAATCAACATTATCAAAGGTTTTAATAGCAGGACAAAAACAGAATAGATTGAAGCAATAATTATTTTTTCTGAGATTAAATTAATATCTAATTTTGAGCCTAAAGTTATAAAAAAGAATAATAATAAAAAATCCCTAAGAGATGAAAGCCTTGCAATTATTGCTTCTCTTATGGGTGTTGATGCAAGTGAAATGCCAGCAAGTAAGCCCCCTAATTCCTTACTAAAGCCAATTAAACTACCAATAGTTGCAAGTAAAACCGCCCAAGTTATCGCAAAAATAACCAGTAATTCTGTTGAATGGGCGATTTTATTAATTAATTTATTGGCAAAAAATTTTACGAATAAAAATATAAAAACTAAAAATCCTGCTCCTCCACCAAAAACTTGGAGTATCTTTTGTATTGAAGCTATTTTACTTTCTTGAGTGGTTGAAATTTCATCAAAGGTTAGCGTTGAAAGAATCATCATTGCAACAACAACTATAATATCCTGCACAATAAGGAAGCCTATGGCAATTCTTCCATGAAGCGAATCAACCTCTTTTTTATCAGAGAGTAATTTTACAATAATAATTGTGCTTGAAAAAGTTATTGCAAAAGAAATATAAAAATTTGTAAAATTATCCAACCCTATCAAATATCCAAGCGAAAAACTTATTAAAGCTGTAAAGAAAACTTGCCCAACGCCAGTTGCAATCGCAACTTTACCAAGCGAATTTACAAGATTTACATCTAGTTTTAACCCAACTAAAAATAGCAATATTGCAATTCCAATTTCAGCAAGAAGTTCAATATTATCATAAGATTGCATAATATTTAGCACTGAAGGCCCAGAAATTACACCAACAATTATAAAGCTAACAATCATCGGTTGACGGAATAAAAGCCCAATATAACCAATCAACGCTGAAAGCGTTAATAATGAAGCAAATTCATAAAAAGGTGATTGATGTATGAAATCTAAAATTTGCATTAGGTTGTAATAATATATTTTGGCTGTATTAAAAATCAGGCTAAAATTTTTCTTAGTAAAATGCAAAATAAAAATACTAAATATCTAGTTCTTGCTTTGTTTTCTTGTTTGATATGGGCAGGGAGTTTTGTAATTGCAAGGGGGGTGCATAATTTTATCCCTCCAATTACCCTTGCATTTTGGCGTTGGATAGTTGCTTTTGTAGTTATGCTTGCAATAAGTTATAAAAAAATTTCTTCACAAATTCAGATAATTAAAAAAAATTGGAAATACATTTTTCTGATGGGTTTTTTTGCGGTAGGCGTTTTTAACACAATAGTTTATATTTCAGCACATTACACAACAGCACATCACATATCATTGATTTCTTCAATCTCACCAATTGGAACGCTTGTGATAGCAGGTATTCTAGGTTTTGAAGCTCTTACAAAAAATAAAATTATCGGTGCCATAATAGCTTTTACTGGTGCAATAATAGTGATTTCGCATGGTAGTTTTGAATTTCTAATGAAATTAAAATGGAATTTAGGCGATTTAATGCTCATAAGCTCCGCACTTATCTGGGCTAGCTGGAGTGCTATGTTGCACTATAAACCAAAGGATTTAGATGCAAAAGTTTTTCTCACTCTGCAAATTTTTGTTGGATTAATATTTTTATTTCCTCTTTATATATGGGAGTATTTAAGTGTGGCAGAAACACCTTTTACTTTTGATGCGTGGAGTGTTTATATTTACCTAGGCGTTGGTTCTTCCTGCCTTGCGTGGCTTGCGTGGCAGGAATCCACAAAGAGGGTAGGGGCAGTGCAAACCAGTTTGATATATTACACAATGCCAGTTTTTACAAGCATTTTAGCGGTTATAACGCTTTCTGAACCATTAAAATTATATCACTTTTTAGGTTTTACATTTATCTTAGTAGGGATATTAGTTTCAATTAGGAAATCAAAATCCTAATTCAATTTATAATTCACTCCGAAGAAAATACTTCTACCTTCTGCAGTGGTAAAAATTGCCTGATTTGTTGATGTTGGAGAAGTTATCGCACCACTTGTAGCAATATAGTTTTTGTTAAGCAAATTTCTTGCATCTGCAAAAATTTCTATATTTTTATCAATCTCATAACCAGCAGTTAGGTTCGCAACGAAATAATTATCTGTATATAATGTATTAGCGTAATCCGCAGGGAAGCCCTCAATAGTATATTCCACATTCGGTGCAATATAATATCCACACCCAGTATCATATCTTGCTTCAAACATAACAAAATCGCTAGGAATACCGGGTATAAAATTATTATTCCATTGCCTGTCATTATCAAATCTAAAATTATTATGAAGATAATTTAACCTTGTAGATATTTTATCATTTTCCCTGAAAAAATTATCCGCAAGGACTGCAGATAAAGCAAGTTCAACGCCTTCGTGGATAGTATCATCAGCATTTAGAACCGCAGATGTAGTAGGGCTTGTAGCGTAAGTCATTAGTTCATCTCTCACTTTGCTATAATACCAGCTTGCGTCCCAGTTTATATTCTGAAAATTTCCACGAGAGCCAAACTCCAGAGTTCTTGATCGTTGAGCTTCAATATTCGCAAGGCCTGAAACGCCGGGCAAACTCTGAGTTAACTCACCAAATGTAGGTGGCTCATAAGCAGCCGAGTAGTTTGTAAATAAAGAAACTGACTGGTTTAATTGATATAAAAAGCCAATTTTAGGGCTGAAACCTCTGTAGAATTTATCAGAGCTTCTAACTCCATCAGAAACAAAAAAATCGCCAAGTTCTCTCTTGGCAAAAATTGCTTGCGAGCCTAAAATAAAATCTAAATCTTCCTTAACTGAAAGCCTATTTTCAAAAAATAAATCTAGGTTTTTAGCTTTTTGCAAGCCGTCATCAGTTCTTGCTTGTGAAACGCCATTTAGGTTTACAAATCTTTTTGCTATTGTTCTGCCACTTAAAATATTTGTGCCAAAAGTTGTTTCATTATTAAGGCCTAAGATTTTATAATCAATATTGCTATCTGCAAAAGCTCCATAATCATTGGTTTGCTGATCAATAACTTGAAATATCGGGTGATATAAATCTTTTTGATTAGTAAAAACGCCACCATTAATCTCTAAATTATCTTTCTTAAAAGAAGTTTTATTTACTAATCTATGCAGAAAGTAATCCCTTGCTTGATTGCCCGAAAGTGCTAATGCATTAGCTCTTTCAGGAGTTGCTTCAGCTTGCAATTTTGTTAAATTACCCGGGATTTGCTGATTTATATTTGCGAAAGTATAATAAAAGCGAGTTGATAAATTCTCATCAAATTTATAACCAATATTTGAAAAAACTCTTGTGTTATTATGGCGAGAATTATCTCTATTACCCCTTGAGAAAAAATTTGAAGCAGAGGCAAAATAATCATAATCCCCAATCACATCACCTGATAAAACCCCAAGCCTTCTAGTATAAAAGCTTCCAAGCATTGCCTGAGAATTTAATTTATCAGCATTATAGCCAGTTGGCGTCACATAATTTATCGCACCACCAAGTGTATTCGCACCGAATTTTAATGCGTTAGCACCCCTATAAACTTCAATGTGAGAATATGAAAATGGATCAAACTCTTGAAAATCTGCTGCACCATCTGCAAGGTTTATAGGCACGCCATCTTGCAATAATTTTATTCCTCTCAAGTGAAAAGTTCTTGAAAGGCCAGCTCCCCTAATGCTAAGGCGAGATTCTTCACCATACCTAGTCTGTGCAAATACACCGGGGGTAAAGGCAAAAACATCTCTAAAATTTGCAGCTCGATTATTTTTAAGTTCCGACTTAGTAACCACAGAGGCTCCACCAGCGATTTTACTTAATTGATATTTAGATTCTTCTTCAGTAAATGAAGTGAGGGTTTTCTTATTTTTACTGCCTTTAACAATAATAGTATCAAGCGTAATATTGTTAGAAGCGAAGGAATTACTTGCATTTAGAAGCAAAATAGAAGTGGCAAAAATGCCAAAATAATTATTTTTCATAGGGTAAAATTTTTCTTAGTTTTGGTATAAAAAGTTTTGATTAACTAAAAAAAATAAGGCGGAGAACGACTAGAGAAATAACTATTATAAATGCTTTTAGAAAAATTTTCTTTAGGCAAAATTAAATAATTACTTAAAGATAAAATAAATTTTTCATTTGAAGCTGAAAAATAAAAATCATCATTCTTTTTGATTTTAGAAAGAGCAATATCAATATCTTTTGATAATTTATTTTTCTTTTCTTTACTTAGATTATTGAAGTTTGAGATGTAAAATTTATCTTTATTTTCTGAGGAGCAAATAACAATCTCATCACCAAAAATTTTGGTTAAAATTTTTGCTTCTATGTCAATATTAAATAATTTTACACCAGAAATAACAGAAGGCAGCGTGATATTAAGAATCAACGCTGAGATGAATAGTAATGTTATTAATTTATTAAAATTCATTAATTTGTAAGAATGTTTTTTTTAATTCTAGTAATACAAAAAAATTTCAAACTCAAATAAAATATGAAGTTTTTAATATTTCTACTTTTCGTTTATTTAATAAATGCAGAATTATCTATGGCTAAAGAAGAAAAAAATGTTTTAGGAAAAAAGCTTAAACTCTGCTCGGAATCTCCCCTGACTGGCTTTTATAGAGATGGATTTTGTAGAACTGGTAAAGAAGATTTAGGCAATCATATCGTTGCAGCTATAGTTACTGAGGAGTTTTTGAATTATACAAAAGCTATGGGTAATGATTTACAAACCCCAAGGCCGGAATATAATTTCCCTGGCTTAAAAGCTGGCGATAGATGGTGCCTGTGTGCTTTGAGATGGCTTGAAGCTTATGAGGCAGGATTTGCACCTCCTGTAATTTTAGAGGCAACTCATGAAAAAACCCTTAAATTTATAGATTTAGAAATTTTAGAAAAAAACTCAGCAAGATAGAATAATTTGAAAGTGGTGGGCAGTGAGGGGCTCGAACCCCCGACCTACTGGGTGTAAACCAGTTGCTCTACCAACTGAGCTAACTGCCCCCTTATTGAAACTACCGGCTTTTTAACAACAAATAAATATTTGTAAAGCCCATTTTGCATTTCTAAGAAAAAATTTATAAATCATCTGTTATTATTTACAAAAAAAATGCAGAAACAAAAAAAAGGCGATTTGAATAAATCGCCTTTCTAAAAAAAATATTTGTAAATAATTATTTATTTACAGTGTCTTTTAATTGCTTGCCTGGTCTGAATTTAGGCTGTTTAGAAGCAGCAATTTTAATTGGTTGACCAGTTCTTGGGTTACGACCAGTAGTTGCCTTTCTTTTTGCAACGTAGAAAGTTCCGAAGCCAACTAGTCTAACTTCATTACCTTTCTTAAGTGATGTTTGGATTGCTGCAAATACTGCATCAATATAACGAGTTGCATCAGCTTTAGTGCCTTTAGTTTGCGTCGCAACTGAATCAATTAATTGAGTTTTGTTCACGGGATTTCTCCATTGGTTGTTAATTAAAAAGTAATGTGCTAAATTATATTAACCTTGTATGATTAAGCAAATCTGCACTTTACAGGATTACATAAAAACATCTTTAACAAAAAAACAAGTAAAAAATTCAAAAAAATGAAAAAAAATTACTTGCTAAATTTTCTTTTATAGGTGCAGATTACTTAAGTGTTAGCGTTAAGTTATTATAAAATATAAATAATTCAAATTTTTATGGATAAAAAAATACTCATTGTGGAAGCAAGGTTTTATGCCGATTTGGCAGATGAATTATCACAAGGTGCAATAGAAATTTTAGAAAAAAATAATATTTCTTATGAAAAAATTTCAATTTCTGGAGCATTTGAAATTCCTGCGGCAATAAATTTTGCATCACAAAAAAATATTTATGATGGGTTTATAGCACTCGGTTGTGTTATAAGAGGTGAAACCACACATTATGACTATGTTTGCTTGGAAAGTGCTGGCGGCTTGAATAAATTGGCATTAGAAAAAAATTTATGTATAGGTTATGGTATTATAACTTGTGAAAATTTTTCTCAAGCTTGGGAGCGTGCAGATAGAAAAAAGAAAAACAAAGGAGCATTTGCAGCTAATGTTTGTTTAGAAATGATAGAATTAAAAAAGAAATTTTGTAATTAAAAAACTATGAGTAATCCAAAATCAAATTCTAGGCTTGCTGTTGTGCAAGCTTTGTATAGCCTTAACATTGATAGCTTTGATTCCTTTGAAAATAGAGAAGATATTTTATCTCATACTATTGCCGAAATAAAAGCAGATGGTTCAAAAGTAAAAAATAATTTCTGCAAACAAATTTTTAATTTTGCACTTGATGAAGAGGAGTCAATAAAGTTCATTATTGAAAAATATCTTGATAAAACCAAAAAGGTTGAAGAGCTTAACCCGCTTTTATATTCTTGCCTGCGTGGTGCTTTTGCTGAGCTTCTGTATGATAAAGAGACTTCACGAGCAATTATAATTAGTGAATATATAAAAATTACTGAAGATTTTTTTAGCAAAACTGAAGCTGGTTTCGTTAATGCAGTTTTAGATAGATTTGTAAAAGCACAATAAATTTCTTAGATATGTTTAATCATTTAATTACAATATCTAAATTCAATAAGATCTTTGATTTTATTATAAAGCCATTATCCTTTTTGACCTTTTTGGTTTTTATTTTTGGTTTAAGTTCAGCACTTGTTTTTTCTCCATCTGATTATCAGCAAGCGGAATTAGTTAGAATAATGTATATTCACGTTCCATCTGCTTGGTTTTCACTCTCAGCATACTTTTTATGTGCTTTATCAGGGCTTTCATATTTGGTTTGGAAAAACCCATTAAGTGCGATTTTTTTGAAATCTTTAATACCAATTGGAATTTCATTTAGCTTAATTTGTCTTATTACTGGTGCAATTTGGGGCAGGCCAACTTGGGGCGTTTACTGGGTTTGGGACGCAAGATTGACTTCGGTTTTAATTTTATTTTTTCTTTTTATTGGTTTGAGGTTACTTATAAATTCTTCAGATGATAAAGAAAAATCCTATAAAGCAACTTCCATTCTGGCTATTTTTGGAAGTGTGAATCTGCCGATAATAAAATTTTCAGTTGATTGGTGGAATACTTTGCATCAGCCCGCAAGCCTCTCTAAGTTTGAGAAACCTTCACTCCACCCAGAAATCTTAGAGCCACTTTTGCTTATGGCTAGTTTTTATTTATGCCTAATGCTTCTAATTTTTTTACTTAAAGTAAAATCGGAATTGAATTCTTTAGTAAAGAGGTAATTAAAATTAATTTTTTATTAACTTAAATCTGTTTTGTTTTTTACATGAAAAAATTTATAAATATATTATTTTTATTTATCTGTTTTAAGCCATTTATTTGCTTGTCATGCGTTATGTCTGAAAGTGCTAATAGAACATTGCATGAAGAAACATTTTCTAAATACGACAAAAACAGAGACGATCTTCTAGATAAAGTCGAATTTTATAACTTTCAAAAGACTTTTTATATGATTGAAGATGACTATTATATTGTCCAAAAATGGAGTGATATAAAAAAATCTAACAATAATTTTATAACAAGATTAGAGTTTTTAAACTCTAGAAGTGTTCATCTGAAAGGTTTAAGAGGTTGCGGGCTAAATTAATGTGCAAATTCAACGCAAGTTAAACCAATCATTTCACAGGAAACACCTTTGTTATTTTTATTTCGCATTTCTTGAGAAATTTCTAATGGGCGAGAGCATTTTTTGCAGATAATATGCCCCTCAACAGGTTTAAGAAATTCATCAACGGCAATTCTATCATCAAAAACAAAGCATTTGCCTTGCCATTTGTTATTTTTATTGTTGGTATCTTCTAAATATTGCAAAATTCCGCCATCAAGGTGATATACATTTTCAAACCCCATATTTTTAAGCAAAGAAGTTGATTTTTCGCACCTAATGCCACCAGTGCAGAACATTGCCACTTTTTTGTGTTTTTTTGGGTCAAGATTTTCTTCTACCCATTTTGGAAAACTTCTAAAATCTTCAGTTTTAGGGTCAATAGCATTTTCAAAAGTGCCGATTGCAATTTCATAACTATTTCTTGTATCCACCAACAAAACTTCAGGGTCAGAAATCAATTTATCCCACTCCTCGCCTCTAACATATTCACCGCGTTTGGAAATATCCAAATCTTCAATGCCCATTCGCACAATTTCTTTTTTAAGGCGAACCCTCATTCTATCAAATGGTTGGTGATCAGCAAAGCTAACTTTATATGGGATATTTTTGAAATATGTAATGCGGTTTAGATAATCCCAAAATTTTTCCATTACTTCTTTTGGTGCTGCAATTGTTGAGTTTATACCTTCGTGTGCAAGCAGAATTGTTCCTTTTAAGCCGATTGATTTACAAAAATCTCGCATTGGCTCTTGCAACTCTTCAAAGTTTGGAACATCAACAAACCTATAAAATGCACGAATTTCTATTGAGTCTTTATGTATTGTCATTTTTAATTTAGAATTTTGAGTTGTTTTCCAATAGCCAACAAAACAAAATATGGCTTGATAAAAATCAAGCAGCTTCTTTTTCAACCTCAAGGTGATTTGCTAATTCTTCTTCAAGATTAATATCTTTATTTTCAAGCTCACCAACGGCTGTGAGTTTTTGTAGCCTGCGATTTATTGCGTTTGTTCTAGTGCCAATTAGAACATCAAGCTCTTTACCGGCCTGATTAATTTTTTGTTTTGCTTTGTTGAGTAGATCAGAAAATTTAGTAAATTCTGATTTAACTTCGCCAAGAACTTTCCAGATTTCACCGGATCTTTTTTGGATTGCAAGAGTTTTGAAGCCCATCTGTAAGCTATTTAGTAATGCGCCTAGTGTAGTTGGTCCTGCGATAATAATTTTGTAATTTTTTTGGAGCTCTTCAATAAGGTAGCTATTCCTAGCAACTTCAGAATATAAGCCTTCAGTTGGTAAAAATAAAATTGCAAAATCTGTAGTAATAGGCGGATTTATGTATTTTTTACTAATATCTTTTGCAAAATTTTTAATGTCATTTTCCATCGCTTTCATAGCAATTTTTGCTTCTTCAATGTTGGAGGCCTCATAAGCACAAAGCACTCTATTATAAGATTCTAGCGGAAATTTTGAATCAACTGGCAGATAAACCGGCACTCCTTCATCATTTTTACCCGGTAATTTTATTGCATATTCAACCACGGCCAGAGAATTTTCAACCGGAGAGAAATCTTTAACATATTGATCAGGGCTTAAAACAGCATCAAGCAGAGAGTAAAGTTGGATTTCACCTAAAATTCCTCGAGGTTTAACATTGCTTAAAACCTTTTTCAAATCGCCAACGCCAATTGCTAAAGTTTGCATTTCACCAAGCCCTTTATGAACAATTTCAAGCCTTTCACTTACTAAATTAAATGATTTTGCAAGTCTATCTTCAAGAGTTTTCTGTAATTTTTCATCAACAATTTTCTGCATTTCATCTAGCTTTTTAGCATTCTCTTGTTGAATAAAATCTAAGCGATTTTGAATAAGCTCCTTAACTTTATCTAGTTGATCAGTAAGCCTTGTGGTTAAAATATTTATTCTTTCTTGATTGTTGTTTAGAGAATTACTAAGGCTTTCTGCGGTGTTTCTGTAAGAATTATTAATTTCTTCACGATTAAAATTTAGCGTATTTGATAGACCTTCTGAGATATTTTTTAGAGAATTTCCAAGCTCTTCTCTATTTTGGCGAAGGTTAAAAGAATTTTCTTCACGAAAATTTTTTATTTCTGAATTTATTAGACCCCTTATTTCTGGCACTAAGGATTGGTTGAGTTGTTCAATTATAGTAACTTGGTTGTTTTTTATTTTTTGAAAGAAATAAAAAGCAATAAAAATTGAAAAAAGGCTTAAAAACAAGCAGGCAGAAATGATAACAAAATTTTCCATATTGAGTAAATTAAATTTA
>JANRLM010000107.1 GCA_033762595.1 Rickettsiales bacterium | reverse complement strand
ATTCATATTTCAAAAAATTTAACGAAGTTATATGCCAAAATTAATAGCAACCCGAGGGGAAATGGCTGATTTTGCTTATATACTTCAGAAATTTGTTCGCAAATATGAATAACTATTCGTCTCCAAATTTCTTTGCCTCTAAGCAAAATCAGACTCATTTCGCATTGTTATGAATAATTTGACGACACTATCTAATTAAAAACTATGAATCAAAAATATAAAAATTTTGGAATTGTAGCTGATAAAACTGATCACGCCCAGCAAACTAAGCGTGATCTCATTGAAAAATACAATTTTATTGATTTATCTGGCAATCCAAAATCAAAAGATATTGATGTTATAATTGCCGTTGGCGGTGATGGTTTTATGCTTGAAACGCTTCACTTGCACATTGATGATGGCATTCCAGTTTACGGCGTAAATCGTGGCTCTATCGGCTTTTTGCTGAATGAATATTCTGATAAAAACTTGCTAGAACGCATAAATGAGGCGGTTGATAGCCATATTCACCCGCTAGAAATGAAATGCACAACTATTGATGGGCAAACAATTTACGCCCTTGCAATCAATGAAGTTTCTTTACTCAGAACAACTGGTCAAGCTGCAAAAATCAAGATTAAAGTTGATGGAATTACTCATCTAGATGAACTAATTTCTGATGGAATATTGGTTGCAACTCCAGCTGGTTCTAGTGCTTATAACTATTCTAATGGCGGAATGATTTTGCCAATTGGCTCAAATCTTCTTTCAATTACGCCTATAAGCCCTTTCCGTCCAAGGCGTTGGCGTGGCGGTTTATTGCCAAATACAGCTCGCATTGAGTTTGAAATTCAAAAATTCTTGCGTCGCCCGGTAAAAGCAATGGCAGATAATTTTGAAGTTGAAGATGTCGCAAATGTAGTTGTTCGCCTTGATACCACCAGAACTATCCACCTTTTATTTGATAAAGGTCACACCTTAGAAGAACGAATTATTAGAGAAATCTTTGAAGTTTGTTGAATTTTTTATAATTTATCATTTCGCTTGACGGAATACCTTTAATGTAATATCATTATGATAGTATCTTTTAAGTGCAACTTAACTAAAAAATTATATTTAGATTCTCCTGTAAAGGAGTTCAAAAATTTTGAGTCTGTTACGAGAAGAAAATTATTTCAATTAGCAAATGCTTTTAATATCAATGATTTATCTTCGCCACCGGGAAATAGATTGGAAAAGCTCAAAGGCGATAGAAAAGATCAATACAGTATCAGAATAAATGATAAATATAGATTATGCTTCGAATGGAATAATGGAAATGCTGAAAATGTAGAAATTATAGATTATCATTAAAATCAATTATTATGAAAAAACTTAAACCAATACACCCGGGGGATATTTTATTTTATGAGTTTATGAAGCCTCTAAAAATCAGCCAAAATAAACTCGCAAGAGATATTGATGTTCCGCCTGCAAGAATAAACGCTATTCTAAAGCATACTAGAAGTGTTACCGCAGATACAGCCTTAAGGCTAGCGAGATACTTCAATACCTCACCTGAATTTTGGGTTAATATGCAATCTCACTATGACTTAAGGGTTGCTCAAAATGAGTATTCAAAAGAAATAGAAAAATCAGTTAGGTTAAACGCGGCTATTTTTTCGCCTTCATTTTCCTAATAGCTTGAAATTTTATATTTTTTGTTCTAGAATAGAAATATGAAGTATTTTTTATCAATTTTGCTAGTTTCTTTTATTTTGATGCCTTTTTCGGCGCTTTCAAACTCTTGTTGCTGTTCGGATAAACACTCCTCTGATGATTGCTCAACTTGCTTGGTTCACATTTGCAAATGTAGCTCAATGAAAATTAGTTTTGGCAATGTTTTTATAATTAA
>JANRLM010000106.1 GCA_033762595.1 Rickettsiales bacterium | reverse complement strand
CGGTATGACAACAATTTTATTCTTAGGTGGTTGGTTGCCGGTTATTGATGTTCCTGCCTTAAGTTTTATCCCTGGTTTTGTGTGGTTTGCATTAAAAGTTTGCTTTTTGCTATTCTGTTTTATATGGGTGCGTGCAGCACTGCCAAGATATAGATATGACCAATTAATGAGGCTTGGCTGGAAAATATTCTTGCCAGTTTCCCTAATTTGGGTGGTTTTAGTTTCTGGTTATTTAGTTTTTTATAAATGGTAGAAATATAAATGTTCAAAGCGTTAAATAGATTTTTGCTTGGTGAAATTCTGCTTGGAATGTGGAAAACATTTTCCTATATGTTCAAGCCGAAAGTTACCATCAATTACCCTTATGAAAAAGGCCCAGTATCAACGCGTTTCCGTGGTGAGCACGCTTTAAGGCGTTACGCAAATGGTGAAGAAAGATGCATCGCGTGCAAATTATGTGAGGCAGTTTGCCCAGCGCAAGCCATCACGATTGAAGCAGAAGAAAGGGAAGATGGCTCTCGCAGAACAACTCGTTATGATATTGATATGACAAAATGTATCTATTGCGGTATGTGCGAGGAAGCCTGCCCAGTTGATGCAATAGTTGAAGGACCAAATCTGGAGTTTGCAACCGAAACTCACGAAGAACTTTTATATAACAAAGATAAACTCCTCGCGAATGGTGAGCGTTGGGAATATATTCTTGCTAAAAGATTAGAGGCTGAGGATAAATTTCGTTAGTTCGTTGATGGTTGATGGTTAATTGCTCATCGCTTCAACCATTAACGATAAACGATAAACGATAAACGAGTAACGAAAATGCAATTTATTGATATATTATTTTATT
Organism: Rickettsiales bacterium; assembly: GCA_033762595.1. Taxonomy (NCBI): domain Bacteria; kingdom Pseudomonadati; phylum Pseudomonadota; class Alphaproteobacteria; order Rickettsiales; species Rickettsiales bacterium. The sequence continues at coordinate 3,997 of JANRLM010000106.1, read as the reverse complement.
TATTTTCTATGGTAACGGCGGGTTCGGCGGTGGCGGTGATATGCTCAAAAAACCCCGTTCACTCTGTGCTATGGTTGATTTTTGCCTTCTTTAATTCTGCTGGTTTGTTCGTTTTGCTTGGGGCGGAATTCGTCGCGATGCTTCTTGTGATTGTTTATGTTGGTGCAGTTGCCGTGCTATTCTTATTTGTGGTGATGATGCTAAATATAAAAACCGCTTCACTCAAAAAGGGCTTTCAGGCTTACTTACCAATAGGGCTTGTTCTAGCTGCACTATTATTTATAGAAATTGGGGCGGCTATTATCGCATCTTCTGATAATCTAGTTGTTAAATGTCAAACAACTGGTCAAAAAATTACATCTAAAAAAGAATCAAAAAAATCCAATCCTGAGAAAAACTTGGAAGAAAATAATTTGTTAAAATCAGTTGAAAAAGCTATTGATGAATTTGAAAAAAAGGAACAAAGCTTAATTAAAAAAGAGGAAAAACGCTTCCTAAAAAATACTAACACACATCAAATTGGTAATATTTTATACACTGATTACTTCTTGATGTTCCAAGTTTCAGGGCTTATTTTGCTGGTTGCGATGATTGGTGCGATAGTGCTGACACATCGTGAAAGGGCAGGTGTTAAAAGGCAAGATATTTCTAAGCAAAATGCTAGAAGTATCAAAAACTCACTTGAGATTGTAAAAGTTGAAGTTGGTAAAGGGGTTTAAGGTTTTAGGTGCTAGTTGCTAGGTGCTAGGTGTTAGGTGTTAGGTTCTAGGGTTTTGCTCTTTAATCCCCTCCCCTGTTTACGGGGGAGGGTTAGGGTGGGGGCGTTAATTGGTTAATGGTTAATGGTTGATGGACTTTGGAAAAAGCAACCCTATTAATCTCCCCCCGTAAACAGGTGGAGAAACTTAATAATAATAAAAATAATGACAGATTATAGAGAAATAATTTCTGAATTTAATTTTGCAAATATTGGCTTAAACCATTATTTGCTGGTGGCATCTTTAGTGTTTGTAATTGGTGTATGCGGAATATTTTTGGCACGCAAAAACATCATTAATATTATGATGTCTATTGAATTAATGTTGCTAGCGGTGAATATAAATTTCGTCGCAATCTCTAGCTTTATGGGGGATTTGAAAGGGCAAATTTTCACCTTTTTTATATTAACCGTTGCCGCTGCTGAAGCTGCAATCGGTCTTGCAATTTTAGTAGTGTTTTATAGAAATAAAAACTCTATTGAAGTTGAAGATATTAATAGTTTGAAAGGCTAAGCAATCGCCCTAAATCAAGTAAAAAATGGAATTATTGATAAAAATATTAGTATTATTACCCTTATTAGCAGCGGCTTTTGTTGGGCTGAACACTAAGTGCTTGAAGCCTTTTTCGGCACAATTAATCACAACCTCATCAGTGGTGATTTCTGCGGTGCTTTCTTGGGTAATATTTTACGAAGTTCTTGGCGGAAAAACCTTCTCACCAATTTTATATAAATGGGTTGAATCAGGCAGTTTTTCAGTATCTTGGGCGTTCAAAGTTGATATGCTAACCGCAATTATGCTAACACTTGTAACTAGCGTTTCATCACTCGTTCACATATATTCTATCGGCTATATGAGCCATGATGAACACCCACAAAGATTTTTCTCTTACCTTAGTTTCTTTACATTTTTTATGTTGATGCTGGTAACTTCTGATAATCTTCTGCAATTATTTTTAGGCTGGGAAGGCGTTGGTTTATGCTCTTATTTATTAATTGGCTTTTGGTTCAAAAAACCTTCTGCTAATGCTGCCGCAATGAAGGCATTTATTGTAAATAGAGTTGGCGATTTTGGTATGGCAATTGGTTTATTTGCTCTGTTTTACATTTTCGGTAGTATAAATTTTGCAGATATTTTTGCTAATATTTCTGAATATAAATCCTCTAAAATTGAGGTTTTAGGCTGTTCTTACAAAGCTTTTGATTTTATTTGCGTGATGTTATTTATCGGTTGTATGGGTAAATCGGCACAATTAGGGCTTCACACTTGGTTGCCAGACGCAATGGAAGGCCCAACGCCAGTTTCTGCACTTATCCACGCAGCAACAATGGTTACAGCTGGGATTTTCTTGGTCGCAAGAATGTCGCCATTATTTGAGCAATCAGAAATTGCCCTCAATATGGTAACTTTAATTGGTGCAACAACGGCGATTTTCGCAGCAACTATTGCACTTACGCAGAATGATATTAAAAAGATTATCGCTTACTCAACTTGCTCTCAGCTTGGATATATGTTCTTTGCGTGCGGTGTTTCAGCTTATGGTGCGGGGATTTTCCACTTATACACTCACGGCTTTTTCAAGGCGTTACTTTTCCTTTCTGCTGGCAGTGTAATCCACGCAATGAGTGATGAGCAAGATATTCGCAAAATGGGCGGTTTGTGGAAAAAAATCCCACTTACTTACGCAATGATGTTAATTGGAACGCTTGCAATCACTGGGTTTCCGCTAATGTCTGGATATTTCTCAAAAGATATGGTTTTAGAGGCGACTTTTGCGGCTTCACAATCTGGCAATAAATTTGCGGGCTACGCCTTCTGGGTTGGCTTGCTAACCGCTTTTTTAACAGCTTTCTATTCTTGGCGATTAATCTTTATGGTATTCCATAATAAATGTAAAGCTGATGCGGAAACAATTTCCCATATTCACGAATCCCCTGCGGTGATGACTGCTCCCCTTGTAATTCTTGCTTTAGGTGCGGTTTTCATTGGCGGAGTTTTTGCAAATGATTATGGCATTGTAAAACCTAAACAAAAATTTTGGAATGAAGCGATTGCAGAAGGCAAGGTTGAAGTGGTTTCCAAGAAAAATAAAATTAAAGAAATCTCAATTTATGAGCAAGCACATCATGTGCCGAAGGATATTAAAAAAGCCCCACTTTATGTTGGCATTGCAGGGTTTTTGCTCGCTTTAATATGTTATGTTTTAGTAAAATCTTTGCCAGCGAAAATCGCAAATTTCTTCAAACCTTTATATAAATTATTTTCAAATAAATGGTTCGTTGATGAAATTTATGAATTTATTTTTGTTCGTGGAGCTAAAAAGAAAGGGCAAATTTTCTGGAAATTTTTTGATACAAAATTAGTTGATGGAATGCCAAATGGCTTGGCTTTCGTATCATCAAAAATTGGCGGATTAATGAGGTTTGCACAAACTGGCTTTGTTTATCATTATTCATTTTTAATGCTGATTGGTTTGATTTTAGCAATCGGTTATTTTATTTTTGGTGTATGAATTTTCCAATTTTAACATTACTAACTTTTTTACCTTTGGTAGGTGCTATAGTTATTGCGTTATCCTTAATTTCTAAGGGAAAAAGTGAAGCTGAAAAGGCCTTTTCTGATAGAAGCTCAAGAATACTTGCGTTAATTTTTAGCTTCGCAACTTTCGTTGTTTCGCTAATTCTTTATTTTAACTTCAACAAAAATACCAGCAAATTCCAATTCACTGAAAAATTTGAATGGCTTGAAGGTAGCAAAATATATTATTATTTAGGCGTTGATGGCATTTCAATTTATCTGATTTTACTAACAACTCTGCTAATTCCAATTTGTATTTTATCAAGCTGGAACTCAATAGAAAAACGAGTTAAAGAATATATGATTTTATTCTTACTGCTTGAAACGCTGGTAATTGGTGTGTTTGTATCGCTTGACTTCCTGCTATTCTATTTCTTTTTTGAAGCCTCCCTTATTCCAATGTTTATAATTATTGGCGTTTGGGGCGCTGAAAACAGGGTTTATGCATCTTATAAATTCTTTTTATATACGCTACTAGGCTCATTATTTCTTCTGATTGCAATTATTTATCTTTACCAAGATTTAGGCACTACAAATATTGTTACACTTACTAGAGACGCAGGGTTTTTAATCCCTAAAGATGTTCAAAATTGGCTTTGGCTTGCGTTTTTTGCATCATTTGCGGTGAAAGTTCCAATGTTTCCATTTCACACTTGGTTGCC
>JANRLM010000105.1 GCA_033762595.1 Rickettsiales bacterium | reverse complement strand
ATTATATTTATCAAAAACTCTTTTAGTTTCAATTTTAATTTCTTCATCATTTGAAGATGAGCTTCTAAAGGTTTTAGTGATTGAATTATATACATTTTCTGAAACATTCATTTTTCCAGTTTCTCTGAAATGAACCATTTTATTGCCAACCTTTTCACCATCATAATTATGCTCTAAAAATAATAGCCTTTCAAAATTGCTTGAAACTTGAATATCCATACTTGGTGCAACCGTGCTTTTAACTTTATGCCTGCTATAATCATTTTGGCTGAAAAAGCGGTGCAGAATATCATTTTCATTGGTTGAAACTACTAGTAAATCAATCGGTAGGCCCATTTTCATTGCCATATAACCACCGAAAACATCACCCAAATTGCCACTTGGAACTGAAAAAGAAACTGGTTTATCAGCATTTGTAATGTTAAGAACGGTTTGGAAATAATATACAATTTGAGCAACAATTCTTGCCCAGTTGATTGAATTTACCGCAGAAAGCCTAATATCTTTCATAAATTCTGGGTGCTTGAACATTTCTTTCACCATATCTTGGCAATCATCAAAATTGGTCTGCACCGCGATATTGAAAATGTTATCAGAAATAACGGTTGTCATTTGATGGCGTTGGATTTCACTGATTTTATTATGCGGGTGAAGCATAAAAATCTTCACATGTTTACAATCTTTTACGCCATAAATTGCCGCCGAACCTGTATCGCCAGAAGTTGCACCGATAATTACAATATCTTGGTTTCTTTTAGTTAGAATATAATCTTGCAGATTGCCTAAAAACTGCAATGCAATATCTTTGAAAGCGAGGGTTGGCCCATGAAAAAGCTCTAGGATATAATAATCATCTTCTAGTTTTACCAAGTTTGAGACATTCTCAGTTGTGAAATTTACGCAACTTTTATTTATAATTTCTTGTAAATCATCATCAGGAATTTCGCCATTTACAAAGGGTTTTATAACATTAAAAGCGAGCTTTGGATAAGGCAGGCCTTTCCATGATTTTATTTCCTCAATAGAAAATTGTGGAATAGTATCAGGCACATATAAACCGCCATCACTAGCCAAACCAGATGTAACTACATCAGTAAAATTTTTAATGGGTGCTTGCCCTCTTGTAGATATATATTTCATAAGATTTTATGATATTAAATTCGCGTCTTCTGAGATTTAACTCTAATACTATCCCACTTCATACCCGCGAAAGCGGGTATCCATTTTTTGTATATTGATTCCCGCTTTTGCGGGAATGAAACACATAGTGGTTATATTACTTCCCTTCGCCGCCAAGCATTTGCAGTAAACCATCAACGCCACCAGCATCATCAAGGGCTTTATTAACTTTATTTATTATTTTCTGACCTTCTTCACTATTTATAACTTCTTGTAGTTTTGGGTTGTTTATAATGTCTGGAAGGTTTCTCTTAAGCCCCTCAGACACATTTGGAATAACTTTTGGTTTATTAACATCACCTTCCAAACGAACTGGTAAGCTTATATTCTGCCCTGCAATATTAGTTGAAATATCACTCATCATATCAATTTGCTTCGTTAGCAGATTATAATTTCCGTTTGCAATTAGTTTTGTAGTTTGATTATACGCATTAACTGAAGTAATGCCCGCAACCCCATCAAGAATATTATAAACCCCAGTTATACTATCAATAATAGTTTTCTTTGAGTAATCTTTTTGGTTTTTATAATTTAGCGGATTTGCAAGAAATTCATTTATATCAAAGCCATAAATTTCTGCACTGGTAACATTGAAATCCCCTTGTGCTTTGAGGTTTTTCTTATATTCCATGTCGTTATTTCCAGATGTTTCAAATTGAGAATTGATTACCGCTTTGCCAGCAAGCTTCTTTTGTGTATCCGCAAAATTTTCAAAATCAATAAGCCTTCTTAGTTCATCAAGATTTGCTGTATTGATAACCACATTTCCCTTAACTGCATTGCCATTTTTAAGGTTTGAAATTTCAACTTCACCCCTAGCAGTAGTTTCACTATGAACAAAAGTAAAATTTGATAATTTTTTAGAATTGTCATTAAACTCTATAAACCCTTTGAGAGACGCAGGAATTGGCGATGAAAGAGTTAGAATAATATTAGATTTTCTATTGCTTCTAAAATTTTTGAAATCCTCAATTTTAAGATTACCTTGATAGGTTTTTCCTGATAATTTTGCGTTAAAATCAAAATCAATTCCTTTAGAAAGTAAATCATTGAAGGTGAATCCTAGCAGAAAATCTTCAATTGTTTGCGTTGAACCATCTTGCTTGGTAATTTCAGCCTTAGCAAACTCAACAAATGAATAAGGAAAAATCCCAAAATTTATGTCAGATGCGATTTTAAGCTTATAGCCTTCTGGCAATTCAACATTCTTGGTGATAAAAGATTTTACTTGCTCTTGCCTAACAACAAAAGGTGCAAGTATTAAGGAAATTATTATAAAAAATACAGCAACAATAATGCTACCTAGTGTAACTTTTGCCAAAGTTTTAGCCATAAATTTTACTATAAATTTAATTTATATCGGCTTACTAGCGATTTTGTATTGAAAGGTCAAGATTTTAGGTTTTAGAAAAATAGGCATTGTTAGATTAAGTATAGGCTTAAGCTCCTTAAACTCCAATTGTTACCCCGCATTAATTGCGGGGTTAAATAGTTAAAAGTGTTTTTAAGCCTTAGTTTAGAGCCTGTTTTACGATTAACCCCGTGACAAGCACGGGGTGACATTCATAAAATAAAATTAGATAGTTGAAGGGATTATACTCAAAAAAACATATTCTCAAGCCAATTGCCGAAAGTGATGGTAATATTATCAGCGTTGCCAGTGATTTTTGTGATTTCAGTATCAAATTTATAAATCTCGTAAGGCTCAAGGCTTGGCTTTTCAAGCTGAATTTTATTCTTCGCAATTACTCTGCCCCCTTTGCTCATAATTTTAACATCTAGGGCAGGGGCTTTAGTAATTTTACCTGAAGTATTAGTGATAATACCAGAGATTTTGATATCTAATTTATTATCATTAATTTGCGATTCAGATGAAAAATTTACCAATTTAATCGCTGAATAATCAGCAAGACCAAGGCTAGAAGAAATCATCTCATTAGTTTTAGGAAATGCCATAAACTGCAAAATTCCAATAAAAATTAACAATAAAATTCCAGCTGCTAAACTTCCATAATTAAAATTTTTCTGAGTTTTTACTGGTAAGTTTTTATCCTGCTTTTCGTTTGTTTGTAAAAGAGTATCAAGGGTGGTTTTCTCTTGACGAATAGGCTCTTGATGCCACATATGGCCGCATTTAGAGCATTTAACTTTCTTACCAGTTTCGCCAATAGCCTTAGCTGGAACTGCAAAAGTTGCACTACAATTTGGACAAGAAATAAGCATTTAACAAGATATTTGAAAATTTTATAATATTGTTTAATAACTAATCTTCAATAATTTTATAAATTAAATGATTAGCCATATCGCAAAAAGATTTGTTCTTGCATATATTGCCATCAAAACTTTTTTTGAGGTTATTTTTGATTTTATCAAATGGTTATTTACCAATAGAATAACTTTGTTTTTACTTTTTATTTTGTTGCTTGCCTTTGCGGGTTGGGGTTATGGGCTATATGATTACACAAATAATCTTAATAAAGATTGGCGATTAGAAAACCTCAAAAACCCTAATATTGCAGATAGAACCGATGCGATAATTGTTCTTACTGGAGGCTCTGAAAGGGTTAGAAATGCCTTATATTTGCTTGAGAAAAATTACGCTGATAAATTATTTATTTCAGGTGTTAATGTTGATGTAAAACCTCACGAAATTTTTGTAATTCATAATTATTCTGAGGAGCAAACAAAAAGGCTTTTAAGTAAGGTTTTCTTGGGTTATTCCGCTAATGATACAATTCAAAATGCCGCTGAAATTGAAAGATGGATTAGAAGAAATAATCTTAAATCAATTCGCTTGATAACATCAAATTATCATATTAAAAGGGCGATGATTGAGGTTCAGGCTCGCTTGCCAGATATTAAAATTATTCCGCACGCAGTGATGCCAATTAATATCCGCTTTGATGAATGGTGGAAGGAAAAAACCTCAAGAGATTTACTCGTGCAGGAATATAATAAATTAATTCTTGCCAAAACCCGCATCCTGCTTGAAGGTTTCGGGCTTTAGATTTGATGGTGTAGTGGGTTATGCTATAGTTCTGGAACGCCCTGCTGCAACCAAATCCTCAACCTGCTTAATTCTCTTATTATTAAAATAAATATCAACTTTTTTAAGCAGGAAAAAAGCCTGTTTTAAGTTTACTGGTGAATTTTCTGGAGATTCTAACGCTTTATTTATCAAACTCTCCATTCCTTTTATAATTCTTCCTCTTACCTCATAAATATCTTCTAATGCCCTTTGAAAACAACCATTTCTTGCCATTATATCATTAATTCTTGAAAAGTCCCTGAGGTCTGTGCCTGTTGCTTTGTTTATCCTATCGGGGTTCAAGTCATATTTAAGGCGATTTTTAATATATAGTTGATCTTTTTTAGGAAGTTCAGAAAATCCATCAGTAAGCCTTGTTATTTCGCCTTTTAGCCAATCTGCACCAGTATTTGCTTTGTTGGGGTTTAAATCAGCAATATCATTAGGCTTTTCCATATTAACAAAAATTTCATTCCTGAAAAAAGCTATTAATTCTTTTCTTAAGCCATTTTTATCATTTGCCATTAAGTTAACATCTGCTTCTAAAATATCAGCAATAACTGCTGTTGTATCATATCCTTTTAATCTTCTTTGATAAAAACTTTCTATTTCATCCTTTGAGGCATTTTTTTCTGCTAATTCAAATATGCTGGGAATTTCACCTTTCAAAACAGCTTCCTGAGTTTCTTTTACATCATCATAATTTTGTTTTATAATTTCAAAAACTTTTTTACCTCTTTCGCCGTGTTGTGAAAGAATTTCTTCAATATGGTTTAGAATTTTGTTACTTACTGCAAAATAATCGCTCTCACTACCTTTCTTAAAACCATCTTTACCATCATAATAGGCGTTTTCAATATAGGTTATCATATCAAAAAGCTCTATTGAAACGGCTACATCTTTATGAAATTTATCTAGAATGTGGTTGCCTTTAGCATCTATAAAATCTTCTTTTGAGGTGATATTTTGAAATATAAAATAAGTTTCAGAACGAAATAATGACGATTTCATTTCGCCTTTTTCACCAACTCCAATTCCAAATTTTTTATTAAAGAATTTTTGCCAAATAGTACTCTCTCTCTAGATTTCCGCCATTAAATCCAAGTTGGGTGGCAACATTCTGAAATTCGCTTTGAATCAGATTAAATGATTGAGATAAAAATAAGTTATAACCATTTTTGAATGGTTCTTTTACTTCCTTACCTTTGCTATCAATTCTGGTGTTTTTATATTCAGAAGAATTACTTTCAAAACTAAACAAAAGCGCATTATACATTCCGTCATAACCTTCAGGAAGGTTATATGAGGTTTTTATCCTTTCAGATTCTAAGAATTTAGCAAATGTTTCAGGCATATATAATTCAAATTATGTATAATTAGAATTTCTAAATACAGATTTTATTGGGAGCAATTTATGCCTTCATTCAAAAATTTTATAAATTATAATACATAAAAAGGCTTTATTTTTCAACAAAAATAGCAATAAAAGATTAATGGCATTGTTAGTTGAGTATAGATTTAATCTCTATAGCCAAAAATTGTCACCCCGCATTTATTGCGGGGTGACACTATAGAGGAAAAACAGCAGATAACTTAATTAAATCTATACTTACCTAACAATACAAGATTAATTATTGATCCTTTGAGGGCGGTTAGCTCAGTTGGTTAGAGCGCAGCGTTGACATCGCTGAGGTCGGAGGTTCGAGCCCTCTACCGCCCACCATTTGAAATAATTATAAAAATTAAAAAATGAATTATTCAGAACTTACAAAAACTTCAAATCTATGGGTTTGGAAGGAAGCCCATAAGCTTAAAACTAAGTTTGAAAAATCACCGCCAAAGAAAGGTTACATTCTATTTGAAACCGGTTATGGCCCTTCTGGCTTGCCACACATCGGCACATTTGGTGAGGTTTTCAGAACAACGATGGTTCGTAAAGCCTTTGAGAAAATCTGTGATATTCCAACTAAATTAATCGCATTTTCTGATGATATGGATGGCCTCAGAAAAGTTCCTGATAATATCCCAAATCGTGAAATGGTTGCAACACATTTAGGAAAACCCTTAACTGCAATCCCTGATCCCTTCGGCACTCATAATAGTTTTGGTGAGAATATGAATGCTAGGCTTCAAAAATTCTTAGATAATTTCGGCTTTGATTATGAATTCAAAAGTGCAACTGCCACTTATAAAGCTGGTGAATTTGATGAAATGTTGCTGGAAGTTCTAAAGCAATATGAAAAAATAATGAAAATAATGCTCCCGACTTTAGGTGAAGAAAGGCAACAAACTTACAGCCCATTTTTGCCACTTTGCCCTGAAACTGGCAAGGTTTTACAAGCGAAAGTTATCAGCACTA
>JANRLM010000104.1 GCA_033762595.1 Rickettsiales bacterium | reverse complement strand
GCGAATTATCTGATTTTATCTCTAATCAAGCCATCTCAAAAAAATTAGTGGCAAAAACAATTTTAGAAGTTTGCACAAACTTAAATATTTCAAAAAATATTGCTGATTTTATATCGCTTGTAGTTGCAAGTAGAAGGGGCGGTTTACTTAAGGAAATCACTATTCAGTTTGAAAATTTGATTAATAAATCATCAGGAAAATCTAAGGCTATTATTACAAGCACAAAAAAACTTGATGAAAAATCTTTAGGCAATATTACTAATATTCTCTCGCAAAAATTGAATAAAAATATTATTGCAGAAAATATTGTTGATAGATCTATTTTAGGCGGTTTAAAAATTCAAATCGGCTCAACTTTAATTGATGATTCAGTTAGTGAAAAATTGAATAAGTTGAAAAAAGTTTTAAGTAATTAATTTTTATAATTAAGAGGTGTTATGGCTATAAAAGCAGCGGAAATTTCTTCAATAATTAAGCAGAATATCGTTAATTTTTCTAAGGAGGCAGAAGTAAAAGAGATTGGGCAAGTTATCAAAATTGGTGATGGTGTAGCAATTGTTCACGGGCTCGATCAAGTGAAAGCTGGTGAGCTTGTAGAGTTCTCAAATGGCATCTTAGGAATGGCTCTAAACCTTGAGGAAAACTCAGTTGGTATAGTTATTTTCGGTGATGATAGAGATATTAAAGAAGGCGATTCAGTTAAAAGAACTGGCAAAATTGTTGATGTTCCAGTTGGAAAGGAATTGCTCGGCCGCGTGGTTGATGCACTTGGAAACCCTATTGACGGCAAAGGGCCAATCAATACTAAAGAAAGATATAGAGTTGAAAGAAAAGCCCCAGGTATTATCGCTCGTAAATCAGTTCACGAGCCAGTTCAAACTGGTATTAAATCTATTGATGGTTTAATTCCAATTGGTCGTGGTCAGCGTGAGCTTATCATTGGTGATAGGCAAACTGGTAAAACTGCAATCGCGATTGATACAATTCTAAACCAAAAGCCAATCAATGCAACTGGTGATGAGAAGAAGAAATTATATTGCATCTATGTTTGTATTGGTCAAAAGCGTTCAACGGTGGCACAAATTGTTAAAAAACTTCAAGAAGAAGGTGCTTTAGAATATTCAATTATCGTGGCGGCAACAGCTTCTGATCCAGCTCCACTGCAATTCTTGGCGGCTTATACTGGTTGTGCAATGGGTGAATATTTCCGTGATAATGGTATGCACGCACTTATCGTATATGATGATTTATCTAAGCAGGCCGTGGCTTACAGGCAGATGTCATTATTGCTTCGTCGTCCACCGGGGCGTGAGGCTTACCCGGGTGATGTATTCTATATCCACTCTCGTTTACTTGAGCGTGCTGCGAAGATGAGTGATGAAATGGGTGCTGGCTCACTAACTGCGCTTCCAATCATTGAAACCCAAGCGGGCGATGTTTCTGCATATATTCCAACGAATGTAATTTCAATTACTGATGGTCAGATATTCCTTGAGACTGGATTATTCTTCAAAGGCGTTCGCCCTGCGGTGAATGTTGGTTTATCTGTATCTCGTGTAGGTTCGGCGGCACAAATTAAAGCGATGAAACAAGTTGCTGGAACTGCGAAATTAGAACTCGCACAATTCCGTGAGATGGAAGCTTTTGCTCAATTTGGTTCTGATTTAGATGCAACAACGCAAAAATTAATCGCGAGAGGTCAAAGGCTAACTGAACTTCTAAAACAACCGCAATATTCACCGCTTCAAGTTGAGGAGCAAATTGTAGTTATTTTTGCAGGTGTTAAAGGCTATTTAGATAAAGTGAATATTAAAGATGTTACAAGATTTGAGAGAGAATTGCTTGCTCATATTCACTCTAAGCACAAAAATATTCTGGATAGAATCCGCACTGAAGAAAAAATTGCAGATGATTTAGATAAAACCCTCCACCAAGTTATTGGTGATTTTGTTAAGGTTTTTGCTGGGTAGTTCGTTCATCGTTAATCGTTGATCGTTTATCGTTAGTCGTTGACTGACTGCGATGGAGGATTAGCGATGAACGATAGACGATAATCGATTAACGAATAAAAAAAATGCCATCATTAAAGTCATTAAAAAACCGAATAGGTTCAGTTAAAAATACTCGCAAGATTACGAAAGCGATGAAAATGGTTGCGGCCTCAAAACTCCGCAAGATGCAGGAGCGTGCTGAGGATACAAGGCCTTATGCAAGAAAAATTCAGCAGATTATTAATAATCTTGCGTCATCAATGCAGCCAAATGAATTGCCTGAGCTTCTAAAAGGCAGGTTGGATAAAGATGAAAATCAAATTACGAATAATATTTTGTTGATTGTTACAAGCTCAGATAGAGGTTTGTGCGGTAACTTCAATGGCTCACTAATCAAGGCAAGCAAAGCGAAAATTGAAAAGCTAAAATCGCAAGGCAAAAATGTTAAAATTATAACGATTGGTAAAAAGGCTAAAGATGCATTAAAATCTATTTACAGCAGAGATATAATCTTCTCAATCAACGCTATGAAAGGTAAATATGTTGAATTTAGTGAAGCTGATGAAATAGGCAAAATTGTTATAGATTTATTTGAAAAAGGTGAGATAGATTCTGCGGAAATTATATACTCAAAATTTATTAATGCTATCACCCAACAAGTTACGCCAAAAACTCTTATACCGCTTGAAACTTCTGAAGTTGAAGCGAATGATAATAACAAGGATAATTCTAAATCAGTTTATGAGTATGAACCAGATGAAGAATCTATTCTAAAAACGCTTTTACCAAAAAATATTTCAGTGCAAATTTTTACATCACTCCTTGAAAACTCGGCTTCTGAGCAGGGTGCAAGGATGAGTGCTATGGATAACGCCACTAAAAACGCAGGTGAGATGATAAATAAATTAAGCTTGCAATATAACCGCACTCGCCAAGCTAATATTACGAAAGAATTGATTGAGATTATTTCAGGGGCGGAGGCACTTTAGGATATTGCTATTTATAAGAATAAAAAAAGCAAAATTTTATGAAAAAGCTATTATTACTTTTTGTTTTGGGGTTGTCATCTTGCACTTCAATGAATGATTTGGGTTCAGGGAGAACTGGAAAATCATTTGTAGTAGATGGTTACACTTATGATCAAGTATGGAATTCATCTTTAGCAGCTGTTAGGCAAACTACAGGTGACCAATCAGCTGAGATTGAAAAAGTTTTAACAATTTCAAAAGAAGACAGGCAAAGTGGTCAAATCTTAGCAAGTTCTGGAATGAGCTTGTTCAGTTATGGTGAAGTTGTTGGTGTATTTATTTCTCCTCCAAAAAATGCTCCCTCTCATAAAATTGAAGTTGAAAGTAGGGCAAAATTAAAAACAAATGTTACAAGTAATAACTGGGAAGATGAAGTTATAGCTTCAATAAGGCAGCAATTAAGTAAAATTAAATAAATTTGAAGGAGTAAAAATGACAGCAAACAAAGGAAAAATAACACAAGTAATATCAGCGGTGGTTGATGTTCAATTTGAAAGTGGCAAATTGCCACAGATTTTGAACGCACTTGAAACGCAAAATGATGGAAAAACTCTCGTGATGGAAGTTGCCCAACATTTGGGTGAAAATTCAGTGCGTTGCATTGCGATGGATTCAACTGATGGTTTGGTACGTGGTGCTGAAGTTATTGATTTAGGCAAGCCAATTTCAGTTCCAGTTGGCCCTGAAACTTTGGGTAGAATTTTTGATGTTGTGGGCAATACCATTGATGGAAAAGGGGCTTGTTCTGCAACGCAAACAGCTTCAATCCACCAAAAAGCACCGAGTTTCGCTGAGCAATCAACTGAAACAGAAATTCTTGTAACTGGTATCAAAGTTATTGACCTACTAGCACCTTATTCAAAGGGCGGTAAAGTTGGCTTATTCGGCGGTGCAGGCGTTGGTAAAACCGTTCTTATTATGGAATTAATTAACAATATTGCTAAAGCTCACGGCGGATATTCAGTATTCGCAGGCGTTGGTGAAAGAACTCGTGAAGGTAATGATTTATACCACGAAATGATGGAATCTGGCGTTATTGATCCTAATGATTACAAAAAATCTAAAGCTGCCCTTGTTTATGGCCAGATGAATGAACCACCAGGGGCGCGTGCAAGAGTTGCTCTAACTGGTTTAACAATGGCAGAATATTTCCGTGATCAAGAAGGGCAAGATGTTCTTTTCTTTATGGATAACGTTTTCCGTTTTACGCAAGCGGGCTCTGAGGTTTCTGCCCTTCTTGGCCGTATCCCTTCAGCGGTTGGTTATCAGCCAACTCTTTCAACTGAAATGGGTGCTTTGCAAGAAAGAATTACCTCAACAAATAAAGGTTCAATTACATCTGTTCAGGCGATTTATGTTCCTGCGGACGATTTGACTGACCCTGCACCGGCAACTTCATTCTCTCACTTAGATGCAACAACGGTTTTATCGCGTCAGATTGCGGAGCTTGGAATTTATCCTGCGGTTGATCCGCTCGATTCAACTTCTAGAATTGTTGATCCGAAAATCATTGGTGAAGAACATTATATGGTTGCGCGTGAGGTGCAGAGAATACTTCAGAAATATAAAGATTTGCAAGATATTATCGCAATTCTTGGTATGGACGAACTCTCTGAGGAAGATAAACTAACAGTAGCTCGTGCTAGAAAAATCCAGCGCTTTTTATCGCAACCTTTCCATGTTGCGGAAGTTTTCACTGGTGCACCGGGCAAATTAGTTTCACTTGCGGATACTATCAAAGGCTTCAAAGAAATTATTGAAGGCAAGCATGATGACCTGCCGGAATCAGCTTTCTATATGGTTGGTAATATTGATGAGGCCATTGCAAAAGCTAAGAAACTAGCGGCGGAAGCAGCATAAAAAATGATGTTTTGATGATTCGATGCTTAGATGCTTCGAATCATCGAGAAATCGAAGTATCCAAGAATCGAATTATGAAACTAGAAATCACAACACCAGGAAAATTAATTTACAAAGGTGATATTAACCAAGCTACAATGCCGGGTGAGGCTGGTGAGTTCGGTGTTCTACCAGATCACGCACCGCTAATTTCAACGCTAAAAAATGGCGTTATCGGAATTGTTGAGGAAAATAATTCAGTTAGGAAAATTTTTGTTGCTGGCGGCTTTGCCGAAGTAAACCAAGCTGAATGTTCAGTGCTTGCAAGTGAGGCTTTTGACCTAGAAAATACAAGCAAAGATTTCGCAATAGATAAATTAGAACACGCAAAAATCCGCTTAAAACACGCTCAAAATGATTTAGAAAAACTTCTTGCCGAAGAAGAAATTGAACTCTATTCTTCTCTCTCAGAAGCTATATAGGTTCTAAGGGTTGGGGTTTTGGAGTTTCCATCTTAGTGTCACCCCGCATTTATTGCGGGGTTAACCATAAAACAGGCTCAAAACTTAGGTTTTGAAATAATTACAACTATTAACCCCGCAACAAGTGCGGGGTGACAATTGGTAGTAAAGAAGGATATCATATTATAAACCCTATGCTTAATAACTACTTGCAAACACTTGAAATTCAAAAGGATTTCGGTGTCGATTGGGTTTTTTCTAGTGATAAAAATCCTCTTTTTGAAAGTAAGCCTAGTAATCTCAAAAATATTAATCTCTCTCAAGCTCCAAATGAAATGCCTAAAAAAGCTAATAAAACTGAGGAAAAAATAAAGGCACCATTCTCAAAAGAAGAAAATTTTACAAATAAATCCACTCAAGAATTGATTGATAAAGCCAGAAGTATAGCTGATAAAGCAAAAAATTTGGATGAATTAAAAGAATTAGTAGAAAATTTTGATGGGCTTGCCATCAAAAAATCAGCTACTAATTGCGTTTTCGCCGAAGGTAATCGCAAATCAAAAATTATGTTTATCGGTGAAGCACCGGGTGAAAACGAAGATATCCAAGCCCGCCCCTTTTGTGGTGTTTCTGGAAGATTGTTAGACGAAATGATAAAATATATGGGCTTTACAAGAAATTCTGAAAACCCAGAAAGTAGTTTTTATATCACAAATTCAGTTTTCTGGCGTCCACCCGGTAATCGTAAGCCAACACCTGAAGAAATCGCAATTTGTAGGCCATTTGTTGAAAAGCATATAGCTTTAATAAATCCTAAGGTAATTGTTCTAGTGGGTGCAACTGCAACTAATTCTGTAGTTAATAGCAAGGAATCAATTTCTCTTTTAAGAGGGCAAATTATGGAGTATAATGACAACTATAACAGAAAGAAGATAGATTGCTTTGCAATTTTTCATCCTTCATATTTGCTAAGACAACCTAGTCAGAAAAAAAATGTATGGTTTGACCTCTTAAAAATAAAAAAACATTTGGAAAGCATTTAATACTGAGCTATCCTTTCAAAAAAATAATAAGGTTTTTATGTCTAATAATGAAAATTTGAATAATCAAAAAGAAAAGCAAATCCTACCTAAGAGATTTATTGATAGAAAAGACTGGCAGGAAATTATCAAAACCTCTGGTAGTTTCTATAAAAGGGGGCATGAACTTGTTCCAAACTGGATGATAACTATATTTTTCATCACTCAAATTCTTTTCATTACGCTGATGATTTATTTCAGCACGATGGTCATTCTTTCAATGCAGGAAAAATCTGAAGTGTTGAATGTAATTCAATATATGCTTGTTGTTTTCGTGATAGTTACTGCCTATTCATTATATATTGTGAAGAAGTTGAAATTATCCCTCACTGCTACTGAGTTTATGAGTTTATTTCTCTCAAAATCGCTTGAATCTTACTCAAGCTGTTTTGCTTTAGTTAATAAGGCTGGCAAGATTATTTTCTTCAATGAAAATTTTGCTAAAGAATATATGTCTGATGACGAAGTTGAAACAAAAACTTATAAAGAGCTTCTCAATAAAGAGTTTTTTAACGAAAAATATTTAGAAAAAGTTAAGGATTCTATTGATAATAAGAGAGAAAATTCTTTCTCAATTGTTTCTTCTACAAATAATTCTCAAACTATGAGAAATATTAAAATTATTCCGCTTCCTCGTCCAGATGGAATTTTTGTAGTTAAAGTTATCACTGTTAAAATTATCAAAGGTGCAAGGCCTGATGTGGCTTAGTTTTTGTATTAGTTAAATATATGTGGATTTTTAATTCCTTTTGTGTTACTATTTGCAACACAATAATAATATATTTATGGCAAAATCTGCAAATATTCATGCTAGAATTCAACCTGATGTTAAGCAGAAAGTTGAATCTATTCTTCTTAAATTAGGCATTTCTATTTCTGAAGCTATCTCATTATATTTTAACCAAATTTCACTTAACAGGGGTTTGCCTTTTGAAGTAAAAATTCCAAATAAAAAAACCTCAAAAGTAATTTCAGAAGCCAAAAAAGGTAAAAATATAAAGAGGTTTAAATCAGTAAATGATTTAATGAAGGATTTAGAGTGCTAGAAATAGTTAGGCATAATCATTTCAAAAAGGATTATAAATTAGCTCTAAAAAGAGGTAAAAAATTAAAAAATCTTCCTGAAATTATAGAGTTATTATGTTCAGAAAAAGAACTGCCAATTAAATATAGGTCTCACAAGCTAAAGGGAAATTATCAAGGGTTTTGGGAGTGTCATATAGAGCCAGATTATCTTTTGGTATATGATTTAACACCCACAGAGCTTCACTTGTTTAGAATTGGAACTCACTCAGATTTATTTTAATTACAATGCATTCTAATATTAATCTCAAAAAACTAACAAATCTTTATCTATCTTGCTTTCCAGAGAGAAATGAGAATTATGCGGCAAGCTATTTTTCTACGCTTGATCAATATACTACTTTTACTGAAGAAGATGGAGATAATTTAACGGGTTTCCTAATCTTTAGAAATTTAGGTAGGGAAACTGAGGTTATTGATCTTGGTGTTCACCCAGATTTTAGAAAATTGGGAATTGCCCAAAAGCTCTTGGCAAGGCTTGAGGAATACTCTAAAAAAGCAAATTCTAAAGAAATCCAGTTAGAAGTTAGAGATGATAATGTTCCCGCCATAAATTTATACAGAAAGCTCGGTTTTATTAAGGTTGGAATTAGGGAAAACTATTACCAAACTAACGGCGTTGTAAAAGATGGAATTTTAATGAGCAAAATGATTTGACTTTTTAACGAAAAGCCTTACTAAACTTAGAGAAATAAACTTGCTCAACCCAATTAACTATATGTTTTTTAGATATTTTTTTACTTTTGCAATGTTAGTTGCAATTTCTTTTTTTAGCAATTCTTACGCTCAAACCCAAGTTAACTCTGGCACTTATGAAATTGTTGGTGGTAATGATTGTGAAAGCCCAAATACAATACCGGGAAAGGTTGAGTATGCAAGGTGGGTTTCACCGGGTAATTGCAATACTAACAGAATGTTAGTTAATGAAAAGCTCATCACTTATGTTGATTTAATCAGGCAATCTATTTATTTCAAAATTGATAAACACAATATTGATGAAGATGACAGAAACAGAATGAATCAAGTTATAAGCGAAATTAACAACTCTGATGGTGTTAAAGAAGTTCGTTTAGTTGGTTACGCTGATAGATATAATACTAATGATTACAATATCAAATTATCTAGGAAGAGAGCTCAGCATGCGCTAGATTACTTCAAGTCTCAAGGGTATTTCAAAGAAGATAATGTTAATTTTGGATATTTTGGTGAAGATAGGCCAGTTACAAACTGCCCTACAAATGTTTCCACGGCTGAGCAAGTTGAATGCTTACAAGCAGATAGACGCGTTGATATAGAGGTTGAAGTTTATCGCAGAAAAATGGATAAAGTTCAGGAGACAATTATCTATGATAGATTTGGTAATGTAATAAAATCTTCAACTACAAATAGTGTTGTTGAGCCTGAATATAAAGGCCCAGAGGGTGCTATTTATGAGCCGATGAATTAGTTTGATAACTAAATGAATAAAATCTCCCTTTTTCTTACTGAGCCTATTGGTTATCCTAACAAAGCGGATACAAACTTGCTGATTAAAGAATCTGTTTCTAGGCTAGATACTTATGCTTTTACACCAGAAGATTTAATTTTTGAAAATCTTCCTGAAGTAAAATTATTTGCTAATTGTAATAAGGTTAGCCTTGACGCGTCTGGTAATTTGCAAGCCTCTCAAGAAAAAACCAAAATTGAAATCAATAAAAAAACTATCGTTACAATCAGGCTTAATCCGCCTTTTGATTCCAGATATTACACTGCGATGAAATTATTGGAGTATAAGGAAGGTGAAGCCTTGATTTTCAACAGCCCTAAGGCAATTGCCTCAATGCCGGAGAAATTGGTTAGTTCCGAGCTTCTGCCCTTTATGCCAAAAACAATTATTACTTCAAATATTGAGGAGATAAAAGATTTTTGGAAAGAAAACCAAGATATAATTATCAAACCAATTTATGAATTTGGGGGCAGGGGGGTTTTTAAACTTAAAAAAGAAGATGAAAATCACCTCTCGATTTTTAATATTTTAACTGAGAAATATAAAGAGCCACTAATTGCACAAATTTATCTTCCTGAAGTTAAAAAAGGTGATAAAAGAATTTTATTGTTTGATGGTGAGTTTGTTGGTTGTCATAATAGAATAGCTCCAGAAGGGGTTATTCAAGTTGCAACGCAAGGTGCAGAATATTTCAAAAGTTCGCTTACAGAAACTGAGGTAGAATTTTGTAAAATTTTAGGTAAGATTTGTAAGGAAAATAATATTTTAATTTGCGGCTTAGATTCAATAGGCGGTTTTTTAACCGAGGTAAATATAACCTGCCCAGCAGGTTTTGCATGTGTAAATGAATTTTTTGAAACAAATATCCAAAAACTTTACTGGGATAAAATTTCTAATTTGGTCTGAGTTTTTTTATATAAAAATTTTACTCTATGTTCCCTCTCCCGTTTACGGGGGAGGGCTAGGGTGGGGGCATTTTTGACAACATAGAGTATAGTTTTATGTTTAGCCCCCCTCTTAATCTCCCCCCGCAAGCAGGGGGAGAAATAAATAGAAAAAATCAACTATAATTATCTATCATTGAGTTTATACCAATCATCTTTTCTGCAAATTTTTCAAATATAGAGTTTTTGCGATAGCAAAGGGCGATTTCTCTGCCGGCTTTGACTTCTTTTGAAAGCTCAAAATATGAAATATTATCATCATTTTTTCTGGCGATTTCTGGAATAAGCGTAACGCCCAAATTTATCGCAACCATTTGTCTAAGCGTTTCCAAACTTGTTGCACGAAATGAATTATTTTCAGATAAATTATTTATTGCACAAACCTCTAAGGCTTGCTTTCTAAGGCAATGGCCTTCTTCAAGCAGGAGTAAATTTTGCGAAGATAAATCTTCCAAGCTTACAAATTTATTTTTTTTGCTCTTATTAAACGAATTATTTTGCTTGGAAGTTGCAACTAAAAATTTTTCAAAAAATAAAGTTTTGAAGCCAATTTTTTCTGAGTTTATGGGGAGTGCTAAAAAGGCAAAATCCAACTTGCCATTTTCAATTTTCTCAATCAAAAAATCAGTTTTTTCTTCATATAAAAATAATTTTATTTGCGGAAAAGCCTGATTTATTTTTGGAATAATTTTGGGGAAGTAATAAGCTGCAAGCGTTGGAAAAGCGCCAATGTGAAGCTCTTTTATCTGATTTTGTTTATATGATTTTGCAATATTTTTTATTTCACTTTCTAACAATAAAATCTCTTTTGCTTTTGAAATTATTTCCTCGCCTGCTTTTGTAATAAGAAAATTCTTCCCCTGCCTCTCAAAAATTTCAACACCAAGGTAATCTTCTAACTTTTTAATCTGCATAGAAAGGGTTGGCTGGCTTATATTGCAAAGCTCTGAAGCCTTGCTAAAATTTCCAGTTTCAGCAGTGGTAACAATATATTTTAGATCGCGAAGGTTCATTTCGTTAATCGTTGATGGTGTATCGTTAACCGCTTTAATCGATAGAAGATAAACCATTAACGATTAACGATAGATAAAATCTATCAATATTATAACATCAATCGATTATACCTTCAAGTAAATATTCGTTATATAATAGAGTTAAGGGGCTAGTTTATAGGTAATAATAAACCAGCTCACAACGAAAAGGAGGATTTATGTCTGATATAGATAATTATTTATTAAAATGCACTCTAGAAAAGCTGGAAGAAAATAAGGATAGCATAAAAGCTACACCTGAAAAAATTCTGGAAGAGTGTTCTTGTAAGTATGGTATAAAGGATTAAATTCTTCTTTGAGAGAATTTCAGAAGCCAGGAACTTCGGAACTTCAGAAATATCTGGAGTTCTATAGTTCAGAAATTCTGAAGTTCTTAACATTAACCCCAAAAAAAGGAGATACAATGCTTGGTATAGGTCAAAAATTCCCACAATTCAAAGTTAAAGCGACTGTTTCTAATGATTTAGATAAGGCTTTCATTGATGTTGATAATAATACTTACAAAGGCAAGTGGTTGGTTGTGTTCTTTTATCCAAAAGATTTCACTTTCGTTTGCCCTACTGAAATTGCTGAATTTGGCAAATTAACTAAAGAATTTGCTGATAGAGATGCTCAAGTTTTGGGTGGCTCAGTTGATAGTGAATTCGTTCACTTAGCTTGGAGGAAAGACCACAAAGATTTGAACAATCTGCCTTTCCCATTACTTGCAGATTTCAAGCGTGAATTAAGTGCTTCTTTAGGGATTTTAGACCCTCAAGGTGGTTTTTCTCAGCGTGCGACATTCCTTGTTGACCCTGAAGGAATCATTCGCTTTGTATATGTTACTGATGGCAAAGTTGGCAGAAACCCTGCGGAAGTGCTTCGTGTTCTTGATGCATTGCAATCAGATGAGCTATGCCCTTGTAACTGGAAAAAAGGAGATGCACCACTTAAGGCTGCTTAATATTAAGGTTTTGGGTATGAAGGAAAGAGGGTGAGAAGGAAAGAAGGTATAAAGTTAAAAAACTAACCTTCAATCCTTCAATCCTTCTAACCTTCTGTTCCTTTAACCTTCTAACCTTCTGTTCCTTTAACCTTCTAACCTTCAATCTAAAAAAAATGGAAAATCTAAAAAATTTAATACAAGATTATGCAAAAGATATTCGTGTAAATCTTGGAAATGTTATCTCGTCTGGTGCAACTGGCTTGAGTGAGCAGCAGGCTTATGGAATTGCTCTTGCTTCAGCTTATGCAGTAAAAAATAAATCAGTGATTGAAAATATTTTAGCGGAAGCACAAACAAAATTATCGGCTGAACAAATTAATGCAGCAAAAACTGCCGCAAGTTTAATGGCGATGAATAATATTTATTATCGTTTTACGCATTTAGTTTCTGATGAGGAATACCAAAAAATGCCAGCTGGCCTAAGAATGCAAGGTATTGCAAATCACGGAATTGATAAACTTGATTTTGAGTTATATTCGCTTGCAGTTTCGGCAATAAATGGTTGCGGAATGTGTATGGATTCTCACGCTAAATCTTCTGCAAATCACGGAGCCACAAAGCAGATGGTTCAATCAGCGGTTAAAATTGGTGCTGTAATTGCGGCAGCGGCACAAGCGGTTGAGATTGGGTAATAAGTTGGTCGTTAATCTTTGGTCTTTGGAAAATTTAGAAACAAAACTTTAATATTTTTTTCCCTCTCCCTGAGCTTTCAGGGAGAGGGTAGGGGTGAGGGTATATATAAATAAACCCTCACCAAGATTTTCTAATTCGCTTACGCTCATAAGAAAAT
>JANRLM010000103.1 GCA_033762595.1 Rickettsiales bacterium | reverse complement strand
GGGCTGGCCAATTGTGGGTGATAGTTTATATGGAACAAACAGCCAACACCCAGCAGATTTGCTAGATTCAAATAAAAATCAGAATAATAATAAAATAGAAAATAAACCAAAGCTAGATAATAACCGGCCGAAACTTTTGCTACACGCCTATAATATTAAAATTCCACTTTATATGAACAAAGAACCTATAAGCATTACTGCACCTTTGCCTAGTTATTTTGGGGTTGATTACAAATAAATCAATTCGCCATGAGGGCAGGGTTGAAATTGAATTCAATTTCTTGCCAGAATTTATACTTATCTGTTGGTAAGCCTTGCAGTGGTGAGCAATCTTTAACCGCCCAAACGGCACTATCTGCAACAACTCTAAAGGTTTGATCAGAATTATATAAACCTGAATCCATAATTTTAACTTGTAAAACATTGCCTGCGGAATCCAGCTTTATGTAAAGCGTAACCTGCATATTTCCAACATCTTTTGCACCTATTGGAATTGACCAACATCTTGAAATTTGCGATTGGATTTTCTGCATTAAATCACGCACAAAGGCTTCATCAACAACATCTTCATTGGCAGTATTTGGTGCTTGAGTAGAAGTTTTTGGTTGAGGTTTCGCTTCTTTTATTTCTTCTTTTTTCTTCTCAATTTCACCAAATAAATCATCAAGGCTTTCCTCTTTTTTCTCTAAATCTTTAAGCAGAGATTTTTTACCAGCTTGATCTTCTTTATCTTTATTAACTTCCTGCTTTTTAATAACTTCTGGTAACGGCTTTATTTCAGGCTTTACTTCATCTTTTTTAGGTGATGGCGCATCAGCTTTTTTAGGTTGTGGAGGTTCTATTGCCTTTTTGCGTTCAATAGCTTCTTGAGGCTTTGGTTTTGGTTTAGGCTGCTCAACTGGCTTTGGAGGCTCTTTTGGTTTAGGCTTCGGCTTAGGTGGTTCAACTTTTTTAGGTAAAATTGGTTTTGGCTTTTGATTGTGTGCTTGAGGTTTAGCCTGCGGATTAATTTTATCAGCCATTGGCATAATATTAACTTCAACCACCTTTGGCTTTATAGGCTTTGATGTGCAGGAAGGAATTGCCCCTGAAATTAGCAAAATTAATATAAAATGTGCGATTAAAGATTTTGTAAGATGTGGACTTTGCCTTGCTTTTTCTCTAATAAAAGCAATAATTTTCTTCAAAGATAATCCTGATTTTTTTGGGAATTTAGCCACAAGTTACAATTAACTAATTAGGTTTTCTTGGTTGAGTAACAAGGCCAACCCTTGAATATCCAGCTTCATTAATAGCTGAAATTGCTGAAATAACTGTGCCGTAAGAAGTATCTTTATCACCTCTAATAAATATTTGTGCTTGCATATTCTGCTTGGTAACTTCTTTTAATTTTACAGATAAATCAGTTAGTAAAACTTTAGATTTTTGTATCCAAATTCCGCCTTCTTTATCAACGAGAACTTGGATTGGCTCTTCCTCTTTTTTATTTTCAAGCTGAGAAACATTGGATTCCGGTAGGTTAACTTTTATTCCTGTTGCCATTAGTGGTGCGGTTACCATAAAAATAATAAGCAAAACAAGCATTACATCAACCATTGGGGTAACGTTGATTTCACTCATCATTACTTTTCTTCTGCGAGTTCTTTTGCCTGAATTTTTTCTAACGCTTCCGCCTTGTAAACTTGCTGCCATAAGATTTTTATCTTGTTAAATTGTTTGTGTCATATCAAGCGAAGCGAGATATCTAGAAATAATTATTAATCAAACCAGATTTCTCACTTCAAGCCGGTGGCTTTTAGTTCGAAATGACGCATTATTTACTACTCAAATTCTCTATCAATATAAATTAGAAGCTCATCAACGAAATCATCAACTTCAACTGCAAGCCTGCTAACTTCACTATTAAATTTATTGTAAAAAATTACCGCTGGGATTGCAGCAAATAAGCCGATTGCGGTTGCAAATAACGCTGATGCAATACCAGGTGCAACAACACCGAGGCTAGTGTTTTGAGTAACTGCAATTGCTTGAAAGGAATTCATAATACCAAGAACTGTTCCAAATAACCCAACGAAAGGTGCTGAAGAACCAACTGTTGCAAGGAATGATAGATTTTTTTCAATGAAATTCAATTCACGAATAGATGCATTATTTAATGCTCTTTCTGCTCTTTTAAGTGGCCTTCTTTTGCCTTTCTTTTCATAGCATTCATACATTCCTGCTACGAAAATTCTAGACATTGGATTATCAGTTTTTTCTTTTGCGTAATAGTAAAATTCTTCCATGGTTTTACCGCCT
>JANRLM010000102.1 GCA_033762595.1 Rickettsiales bacterium | reverse complement strand
GTTATTACTGAATCTCTGGCTGTTGGGGTAGGCAATGATCCAGATGCGATCTCTTCGGTGAGGCGCACCAACTGCGGAAGCAGGAATACAATGCCATTCTGCATCATACCCGATCTGCCACAAATCTTGAAGGACGGTAATAAGACCGTTACCTCTAAGGTTTGCCACATTTTCGATAATTGCATATTTGGGTTTGATTTCATTTATTAACCTTGCAAATTCTTTCCACAAACTTGATCTGCTACCTGTGATACCAGCTTTTTTGCCAGCAACTGAAATATCCTGACATGGAAAACCACCGCATATAACATCAATTTTTGAGTCGACTTTTTTGTAAATTTCTTCTGCGGTTAAAGATTTTATATCATCAAAAATTGGTACTTCAGGCCATCGCTTTTTTAGAATTTCAGTACAGAATTTGTCTATCTCACAAAATGATACAGTTCGCCAGCCAGCTCTCTCTGCACCCAAGGAAAAACCTCCAATTCCTGAGAATAAGTCCAATACAGTTAGCGACATTGTGGAGACAGTTTTGAATATTAGTGATTATAAAACTTCTTCTGCTTGATAAGCCTTCAAATAAGCGGCTTCATTGGCTTTGACGCTATTGCGTTGTAACCAAAAAGGAGAATAATATGCCTAAGAAAAATAAAAAAATTATTAAGAAGCCAGAATTGAAACCTCAAATAGAACCAACTATTGCAACTGAGGAGAAAGAAGTTTCAACACCTGAAAATTCATCTCAAAAGCCAATTTCTAAAAAACAAATAATGTTGATTTTACTAAAAGAAGGAACAACCATTGAAAAATTAATGCAAATGACAGGCTGGCAGAAGCACACTGTCCATGGCTCACTTGCTAATCTTAAAAAGCAACTAAACCTTCAAATTGAAACTTCAAAAAATGAAATAGGTGAGAGGTTTTATAAAGTTGCTTCCTGATTTAAATTTAAGACATTTTTATGCTCATCAAAACTTTTACTGGTGAGTTGATTAACAGCCTCCTTGCCAGTGAAATCTTGCCATCTCTTAACAATTACATCGCAATATTTAGGGTCTAGCTCTATCATGTAGCAATAACGCCCAGCTTTTTCACATGCAATAAGTGTTGAGCCTGAACCACCAAAGCAATCAAGAACGATATCTCGAGACTTACTTGAGTTTTCAATGGCTTTTTGCACTAACTCAACTGGTTTCATAGTTGGGTGTAAGTCATTAACTTTTGGCTTGTTAAAGTTCCACACATCACTTTGATTTCTATCACCGCACCAATAATGTTTATTTCCTTCTGGCCAACCATAAAGAATAGGCTCATACATTCTTTGATAATCACTTCTACCCATAGTAAAAGTGTGTTTTGCCCACATTATGAAGGTTGACCAATGCCCACCAGCATCTTTGAAAGATGAATATAATGTATGCAATTCAGATGAACTCATGCAGATGTAAATTGCTCCTTTGCAAACTGGTATAATGTTTTTGCATGAAGCAAATAAAAAATCGTAAAATCCAGCACCAAGATTATCATTTTTTATGGTGCGATTGTTACCACGAACCTTGTCTTTCATGGTTGCACCATAATTCACATTATATGGCGGGTCTGTAAAAACCATATCTGCCAATGTTCCATCTAACAGAATATCAAATGCTTCTTTTTTTGTAGAATCGCCACATAGTAATTTATGGTTACCAAGCACCCAAACATCACCAAGTTTGCTAATGGCAGTTTCCTCTAATTCAGGAACTGCATCTTCGTCAGTATTTCCACTACCTAATTCAGCGGCAAGAATTTTATTAAGCTCATCTAAGTCAAAGCCTGTTAAATCCAAATCAAAATCGGCATTTTTTAAATCAACCAATTCTAAACTCAAAAGCTCATCATCCCATTCAGCTTCTTCATTAGTACGATTATCAGCGATGCGATAAGCCTTGATTTGTGATTCAGATAAACCTTCCGCAATATGCACAGGAACTTGTTTAAAACCTAATGCTAAAGCCGCCATCAACCGAGTATGACCAACTATGATTGTAAAAGTTTCATCTACAACTATCGGCTGGCGGAAACCAAATTCTTTTATTGATGCCGCAACCTTTGCAACTGCCCCTTCATTCTTGCGTGGATTTCTGGCATAGGGAATTACCTTGGTAATTTCTACCAATTCTACTTTCATATTTTTTTAGTGATTATAGTTTAAAATTCAGACGAAACGAAATGCACTTGAAAATTTTTATTATTTTTATTTCGGAGACATTTCGTTTTTTGAAAATGCGCTATCTAAGTACAGCAAGGCTTTGCTCAAGAAAAAACGAAACGAAATGCAAAATTATTTTTATAGTCTAGGAAGCTCTCGGGGTGGCGCGTTACCCGCGACCCCACCCCCATGGGAGTACCTTTTATATTTCAAAGGGTTAGGCGGATTTAACAATGATATCATTGAAAATTTCAGTCATTGGTAAGTAGTTGCACTTTGTTCCAGCTATTGACGCTTCTATTTGTTCTTTAGAAGTTGCTTCAGTTTTAAACCACTGGATATCATACCCACATCTTCTTGCTATCTCAGAAAACAAAATCCTTTGCGTTCTTCCATTGCCCTCACGAAAAGGGTGAAGCATGTTAAGCTCGCAAAAGTAATATGCTAAGCGCTCACAAAGATTTTCTTTATCTAATGAGGTTAAGTAATTTTCTTTTTTTAAATCATTAAAGATTTCTTTAGCAGATGATTCAATATATTCAGGATGAGCAAACATTGTTGTGCCCTTTGCCATTTGCACGGTCCTTATCTGTCCAGCCCAGCTAAAAACTTTATCAAAGAATATCTTATGAATCTTTTTCCAAAGGTTTAAATCTACAACATCATTTTTAATTGCATCAGGGAACTTTAGTAAAACAAGCCTGATAATGTTTTTTTCAAACAAATCTAAATCTTCCTGATTTTTAATTTCAGGTATATTTTTTAATACTTCACTGTTTGGATATTGGTATGAATCTGAACCGCTCCAATAATTTTCATTATCTTGGTTCATTTGTTAAATGCTAATTCTGTGCAAAGGCTAATATATTCACTGTCTGAAATCTTGCCATAAATTACTAAATTATGAAGCCTTTTATCAAAATTATCCTCGCTTAACCCTTCAATTTTGTTGAGAGCGGTTAAATCATCAGACAGCCTTTGTCTACGAGATATTTCTGTTTCAGAAACAGAAGATATCCTTGATTCAAACTCACTGATTTTTTGTATAATTGCTTCCATACCTCCATTATAGCACAAACTATAAAAATAGGGCAAGAATTTTAGTGTTATTTTGCTGAATTTAATGCTCTTTCTAGAGCCTCTTTGAACTTTGTTGCAAATACTTCCAAAGCTTTCTTGTGAGCCATTTCTTTAAAGCCAAAACGCTTTTTAATGACAGCTTGCTTGGCAAGCACATAAAGCAAGACCAATTTGGTCTTTCCAATTTTCTTAAAAATACCAGATTTGTTTTTGAATACATTTTTCTGGTCTAGTAATTCTCTAGCACCACCAGATTTGCGGTATTTCTTAGCCACTGCTTTAGATGGCACTGCAAGCCTGTGGGTTTTTGGAGTTTTAACACCGCCTTCCTCTTGAATGTCAGCAAAATAGGCATTGGTGTAAACTTTGGCTTTGAGGTTATCTTTTTTAGCAGGGGTGATTTTAATTCCAGTTGGTTGCTGTTTTAACCACCATTTTTTGGTAACATTAAACTTTTGCGGTATTTGTTTTTGAATTTCTTCCTGACACTCAATTGCGGTTTTAGTTAGACTTAATGCAGTTGCAAATGGGATTTGTTTTTTTTGGATATTGTCTAAATCTTTGGTGAATTCTTTGATGTTATCTTTGACTAAAAAGTCCACTTTTTCCGTACCACTCCCGATTATATTTAGAGATATAACAAAAAATGTTTCAAATGTCTCATACTAAAGTGTTGCAACATTTTTAACCGCATTCAACCGCCATTTAAACGAGAAGAAATTTTCGCTAATGCAAGTTTATAATATCTCCAAACAGTAGATTTATCGCAACCAAATTCATACTGAATTATTTTCCAGCGAATATTCATAGCCCGTTTCCAGATGATTTTTCTTTCTCGCTCATTAAGCCAAGATGACCATTCAATAACTTGATCAAGCCTTGATATTTCTGATGGCGTAGCACGAAGCTTTCTACCAATTACCTCTTGTTGCAGAACTTCATTGGGTGAATATTTCATTTGAGGCCAGAGGTTGAAATAACCTTGAACCTTAACATCAGGAAGTTTTTTAAGTGTTGCTACTGCTTCTTCAAACCTGAGTTCAACCATTTCATCAGTCCATTTGCTTGGATGGTTTTTCAAATAATCATCATTTTCTTTTTGTGGAAGAATATTTACCGCTTTCTTTTTGCTAAAATCATGTGGTATTGCTTGATACATTCCTTCGTAATATTTAACCATAAAAACTCCCTAGATTGATTGTTTAAAAATTTTGATGCTCGCCTTCTTGCTTCGCCCACTTCGTGCAGATTCTCTGTCAAATTTTTCTTGCTGAAAAATTTTCGGCGCAACTCCCTCGACCGAGGATGAAGAATTGCCGAATTTTAACATTCGGCATTCTCTCCCGTAGGGAGAGAGGAAAAGTGACCCCACTACCCAACTTCGCAAGATGAGCCTGCAAACTGCCTTTCCGAGTAGTGGGGTAGTTGGGTGTTGAAGTGGGGTATACTCCACTACCCAACTTAATAACCTATTGAATTTTAAGCGTTCATAGTGGGGTATAGTGTTGTAGTGGGGTAGTAGCGTCCCTATTTTTTGAAGTGGGGTATTGATGTTTTTTGATGCAAATTTCATAAATTAATCTCCGTAATTTTCAGATTGGGTTCCCAAATTTTGGGTTATCCAAATTTTAGGATTTTCAACTTCAAGTTTGACACCACTTGAAGGGCATTTGAAATGTGTAGGTAAAACCTCGATAAAATCTTCTGTATCTGAAACTCTAAGACGCATATTCTTCACGCACATAAAGCCATATGGACTTTTGACATGCGCATTAATTCCAAGCTCTTTGTAATTTTTGAAAAACTTAATATGACCTTTGGTTGCCAATACATCTAAGCGGTTTTTGATAGAATCTTTACCACCTAAACCTGCTTTATTTTCAAAATGCTCAGAAAATTGACGCATGGTGTAAACATTACCAATCTCTGCTTCTTCATAGATAATTTGCAATATAACATCTTGCTTGCGATCTCGCTCTGCATCAAGTTTACGCCCTAATTCCCTTTGTGCGATGCGTTGCGTATTGATGTTAGTTTCTGTCCATACACCATCAATTTTATCAATGATTTTGGTTTTAATACCTGCGCCATTTCTAAGTTCAAAATAGAGTTGTCGCTCTGGTTTATTTTCATCAGGGCGATATAGCATTAAGCCCGTTGAATAATAACTACGCAAAGAACCCGCACCTGAAAGCGATTGAAAAGGATCTTCCTCAAATGATTTTTTATTAAGTTTTCTAGTGTGATGAACAAGGACAACTCCAGCATCTGGATTTACTAAGTTTTTGAATCGTTCAACTCTATCTTTTAAGAATGTCAGCATTGAAGAATTATCATTTTCACTGCCATTTGCACCCGCATCAAAAACATTTCGTATTGGGTCAATAACCAATATATCTGGTTTATTTGCTCCAAAAAACTCATTTACATCTTTGGCAAGTGATGGAACGGTTTTTTCATCTAACAACAAATGTAACTGCGGTGTAATTGCCAAATTTGAACCAACAGCTTCATGATCAATATAATCTAATTCAATAGATTTTATTCTCTCACGCATGTAAAAATATCCAACCTCTGTTTGTAGATAAAATATCCTGAGAGCCTTTGCAGGTGTCATTCCTAAAAATGATTTTCCTGCAGACATATGCGTTAATAAAGAAAGCAAAAAATCAGTTTTTCCAACTTTAGGAGCACCACCCAAAACCATAATTCCACTTGGTGTAAGTATGCGAGGAGCAATTAAATCCTCTGGCATTGGTGTTTCATCAGCATGATAATCTTTAAAGAAATATATTGGTGTTTTTTGCCTACCTACAGTAACAGCAGTTTTCAAAAATGAGGTTACATCAACACCATCACGAATTGCATCATATGCATCATATTTGAGTTGCCACACCTGCGGTGGGCAGAGTTTTTTTATTGATGAGCAAATACCCGCAAGGTGTTCTGCAACTTTGTTGCCGTATTCAATGCCAGCTTCATCATTATCTGGCCACACAATTACATTCTTATTTTTAAGAGGTAACCAGTCAGTTTTATCTATTGGAGCTTTTGCACCATTCATTGCAGTGGTTGCACATATTCCAATGTCAATTAAGGCTTGAGCAGATTTTTCACCTTCAACCAAAACAACTTCATTGCTTTTGCTAATTCCAACTTGGTTATATAAGGGGCGAATTTCAGGGGTTTTCTGCTTTCTTTTTACTGCGTCCCACGGGCGATATTCTTTGCCAGTTTCTGTATCATAGCGATAAACACAGGCGATAAGTTTTCCTGATGCATCTGTATAATCCCATTTGCCAGTATATGCGCCTAGATTATCAGTTGGTGGTTGCTTCTTTTTATTTTGCTCTTGATGAATTGTTTTATTACTAACATGCCCAAGACTTAACCAATCTCTAAGTTGTTTAATAATTTCAGGGAACTGAGATTCAACATCAAGGTTGTTTTTTAACGCCCATAAATCAAATATATCGCCACCTTCACCTGTCGCAAAATCATTCCACAAACCTGCTTTGCTACCAGATAATTCAACGACCAAACTATCACCTTTGTCACCATGGATATTGCCAATTAAAAACTGATTTCCCTTGGTCATGCCAAGTGGAAATAAATAATTAAGAATTGGCTTTATATTACTTAATACACGGCTTTTTACCTCTGAAGATGTCATTATGCCCTCCAGCAGGTCTTATTGTAGCTACACATCTTGCATTCAAAGTAACACGGGTCGTTTGATATTTTCGGAAGAGTTTCTCCAGCCTCAGAAGCAGCAATAATATTCACAGCTCTATCACTGCTATTTTGTGCTAGTTGTTGATTAAATGGAATTAGCTCATGATAAATTTCTGAATTATCTTTATTAACGGCAGTAAACCAACAATGGTTATTTGAGATGCCAGCAATTGTGCCTTCCATATATGCCTGATAAGTAGCAATTTGCGCTGCATAAATTGGCTTTGAAATCACTAAACCTTTTTTAACTGTTTCATTAAAATATTTGTTATTCATTGATTTACACTCCCACAGCATTGGAAATGTAAGATTATATTTTGCAATAAGTGATGCAGGTGCAGAATTTATAATGCCATCAACATGACCACGAATTTTACCACCAAGAACTGAAAATCCAAACTGACTGCCATCTGATTTATTAGTGTATAATTCTAGCCCAGCCATTTTTAACCAGTTTATAGCAAGCTGCTCTATATTATGGCCAAGCTCAAATATGCGTAATTTATCACCAGTAAATTCCTTCTCTTCATCTTTTGGAACATTCAAATACTCATATTGCAAAGCACGAGAGCAAGCCACACCAAGCCTTGATGCACCTAGGTAATTCCTAGCAGGTGATTGCATTCTTTGTTTTTGAATTTCTGTATCTATGAGTGCGTTAACATCTTCATAGAATTTCGGTCTGTGATTAAAATCTAGCATAAAAATAATATTTAAAATTGTGAAATCTGTACCTGCTAAAAAGGGATGTCATCATCAATAAAATCAGAGCTTGCTTTAATTAAGCTGTCTTGAAATGCGGTAACTACTACTTCAATAAGACCTAAAATTTGCTGCTTAGAATAATTGCCAACAGGTACATTAAATCCAATTTCCCCTACATATTCCGCAACAGGTTTCAAAGCAGCCTCAACGGCTAGTTGTTCGTTTTTGGTTTTGTTGATCATATGGTTTCCGCATTTGAAAAGATTGAAGTATTGATTCTGACAGAGTTTGGAGCAAAATCTTCGCAGGGATTTTCTGCGACCCTGTGTGCAAGGTTTTGTACTTGGATCATAAAATCCAAATCCTCGTGTTTCTCTTCCACAAACATCACACACATTGCCAAACATTCCTCTATCTCCGTTAATAATTTATGCCCAAGATGGCTTGTTTGCTGTAGGCACATGGCTAACCCTTTGCTGATTGTTAGGAGTTTGATTTAACGGCGCTTGATGGTGCTGAACTGGATTTCTATTTTGCTGATGAAAGCCAGTCTGCGGCTGTGGCTGTTGCGGTTGCAAATTTGTATTGCTGTTTAAACCATAATAAGCTTTGTAATCTCTACTATCAGGTGAAACAGCAAATCTAATTTCATTTGCGTTATCTTTAACCTCAATTTTTGCTAAAAATTCAATGCCATCAAGTTCAGAAAGGCTGTTAATTTTTCTGGAGTTTTGCGCTTGCGGTGAATTATCTTTATCAGAAATACCTCGTGCAGAATTTAATATGGCACGAATAAATGACCTACCCATATTGCCCCATTCAGGCTTGCCAGTAGAGCTTTCTAAGCCAATCATTGACCACACTTTGCGTTTAGCAAAAGCACCTTCTAAAATCACAAATTCACAGTAAAGATAAATTGAACCAGTTTGCTCGCTTTGCGTTGCATATCCTCCCTCCCAGCCTTTTGAATAATCATCATAACCACCGGGCTTGATGTTCATTCTTACTTTTGCAATTGTGCCAGATGGTATTAAATCATATTGTGATTCAGCATCGTTAAAATCATTCCAAGACATAGTATTCTCCTAGTTATTAAGTTGATAATTAAAATTTGTAGTGCGTTTGCTTGCAGTAATTTTCTGCATAAGATTGCCCAGATGCGGTTGCTCAATCAGCTCTAAAGTGCCGCTTCTGTCTTTTGCTGGAAAGCCGTAAGGGTTTAAGGTTTGGCAAATAAATGCCCTGAAAAACGAACCATCTTCAGATTTGATATCTGTCATGGTTACAACCTGATCAACAATGCCAGGAAGCTCCAATCCAGTTTTTGAACCTTCAATTTGTGGCTGAAAAAATCTGCGATTAAAATCATCAGTTTTTTCATCTAAGATTCCTACAAACCAGATATTTTTGCCTCTGGTATGTTGCAGGTGCGTTAGCCAAGAAATCATCTCTTGCCCTTGCAAACCATAAGTTCCACGAGTATCTGGTTTACCTGTTTTTTCACTAAAGGATTGCGGTTGTCCTTTGCACCATTGGAAGCACAGACGACCTGCAACAGTTATTGAATCAATGAAAATGGTTTCGTATTTATCTAATGCAGAAGGGTCACCAAATTTTGCACAAACAGCATCATAATGCGCTTGTGAATATGGTTGATCATCTCTAAGTGCTGGATTTGGTCCGCCAATAAATACGGCAAAATCTCTGCATTCTTGCCAAGTTTTAGGGCGAATGGAATCTCCGCCCCAACCTTCAACAGCTAAATCACCAGCCTCAAGATCAAAAAACAAAGTGCTGTTTGCATCTATAGTCCACAGTAAAGAAGTTTTACCAATTCCGCTTTTACCAAAGATGCAACCTTTGATGCCTTTAGTTTCTTTCTGCCTTTCATCCGCTGAAATAATTGGGAGTTTATTACTCATGAGAACCCCCAGCTTTGATGAAGATTTTTGCTTTGCCGTTTTTTAGCTCTCTGGCTTCTGAAAATCTTTCTCTAATAATTTCTGGCCAGCTCGAATATTTCTTCTCTGAAATGTTATAAGAAATATCAATATACTGCTCTGGTTTATCGCCAGCACTCTCCAAGTTTTGATAAATCACAGATAGTTTATTCTGATCCCAGTCAATTTTTTTAGGTAAATCCTCGATGATGATATAACCATCATCTTCCAGGTTTATTACACCATGGGTTTTGCCTAAACTTTGCCTTGATGATTCAAGTCGCTTAGAATATTTTTCTAATATTGCTGCATCAATCCATTCAGCAATATTCTTAGCGTTAGTTAGGTTTTCTGAAGCTTGCTGTTTTAACCTTTGTAAATCAGCAGGCGGATACATAGCAAGTGCTGCTATGCTTGTTACAGGTACTTCTTGAAGTGTTATCATTGTTTTCTCCTTTTTTGGTTAACCCGTGTTTGGGTAAAAGGAGATTGCAAAATTTCACTTGTGGATGTCCTGTGGATTGGTTAGGGAGCAACTAGGGATAGGTTGTGGATAGGCTGTACTAACCTTTATTAATAATATAATTCACCACACCCCAGATTTTAGATGATTCTTTTTTAGGTATATTAATTACATTGTATTTTGGATTTTTAGAGTGCGGAATTAGTTGCAACGCATCACCAGTTTTTCTAAGGCTTTTAACAGTTGCTTCACCATCAATTATTGCAACAACAATATCACCGCTTTTTGCTGGCGTTACAGTATCTACAACCAACTTACTGCCGTCAAAAATTCCAACTTCAGTCATTGAATCACCTTTTGCAGTTAATACATAGGTTGATTCTCTGTCTTTAATTAGCATGTCGTTAAAGTTTATATACTCATCAACCTCATTTTGAATTTCAACTGGAACGCCAGCTGGAATATTTGTATCAAAAAAAGGCACTTTGAAACCTTTGTTTTTTATAAAATTAATTACATCATCAAAAAGGCTTTCTGGAATTCTCAAAGGTCTGGTTGATTCTCCGTGAGGGCCATCACCTTTCTTCCTTCCTGCGTTTGGTCTTGCTCCACCTCTTTGTTTCTTAACCGCTTCTGTGCTTGCTTTTTTCATATGTTGTAATTTTATTTGAATAATGAACATTTATCATATTGACATCAGCTATATGAATAATGTACAAATTTCAATATCAAACTCCTAAAATTTCAAAAATTATGGCATTTCCTCCTCAAATATTTTATACCATAGATGAAGTTGCAACCGAGTGGAATGTACCTTCAAGCACGATTACAAAGGCAATTTTATCCTCAAATCTACTGTGTCATTTTTGGCTCGATAAGGTAGTGGTTTATCATTTTACTGAAGAAGATGAGGGTAATACTTCTAGAGTTAGTAAAAATTTGAAGTCTATAAATGGCTATATGCCTATGTATGAAGAAGATTGCAGAATTTTATTCAAGCAAAAACAAATAGCCTTAAGAAGGTTCAGAGGTAATAATTGCAATGAATATTATTGGCTACCTCAAAGGGCTGTAGATGTTTTTGTGCAGCCTGATGATTTAGTTATTTTAAGAGAAGAAAAAGAAAGGTTTGAAGAATTGCATGAGTTGAAGCCAAAGAAATCAAAATTAGTAAGCTCTCTAAATATTGATTCTAAAAACTCATTTGAGTTCTCAGCAGATTTCAGGGAAGTAAAAATTAATGGTGAGTATTTTGGGCTTGGTGAAATGCAAGCGAACATAGTAAAATACTTATACGAAGCCAGCAAAACAGACCTACCTTGGGTTAATGGCAAAAAACTTCTGCAAAATGTTAACTCTAACTCATTTGTAATGAGAGATGTTTTCAAAAGCCATTCTAACTGGAAAAACTTGATTCTATCTGATGGTAAAGGTAGATATAGGTTAAATATATAATGCCAAAATAATGAAAAATATTTTATTTTTATGCACGCATAATTCTTGCCGCTCGGTGATGGCTGAAGGCTTGATGCAACATTATGGCAAAGGCAAATTTACTGCATATTCCGCGGGCAGTTTTCCTTCAGGTAATATAAACCTAAAAGCAATTCAAATTCTCAAGAAAAATAAGATTAAAGCTGATTATGATAATTTTAAGAGCCAATCTTGGGATGATTTTGAAAATATAAAAATGGATATTGTAATCACAGTATGTGATAGTGCTGCAGGTGAAACTTGCCCGCTGTTTTTAGGTGGCTCAGTTAAAGCTAATTGGGGTGTTTTTGACCCATCGCAGACAAAAGGTAGTGAAGCGGAAATTGAAATATCTTTTCAAGATGCTTTTGAAATTTTACAAAAAAGAATATTGGCTTTAGTTGATTTAGATTTGAATAATTTTACAAAAGATGAACTAAAACAGGAATTAGATAAAATTGGAAAATTAATATGACTCAGAAAAACAAATCGCCACTAGGAATTTTTGAAAGGTATCTATCAATATGGGTTGGGTTATGCATTGTTTTTGGTATAATGCTTGGCCACTTGTTGCCTTCTGCATTTCAATCTATTGCTCACTTTGAATATGCAAATGTAAATTTTGTTATCGCTGTTTTTATATGGGTTATGATTTACCCAATGATGGTAAATGTAGATTTTTCTAAAATAAAAGAAGTTACTAAGCAACCAAAAGCGTTTGTAATAAGTTTTATAGTAACTTGGCTAATTATGCCCTTTAGCATGGTAGCACTTGGGGTTTTATTTTTACAAAATATTTTTGCTGATTTTATTTCCGTTGAAGATTCAAAACAATATGTTGCAGGGTTAATACTTTTAGGCGCAGCACCCTGTACGGCAATGGTTTTTGTTTGGAGCAAACTAGCTGATGGCAACGCAAATTATACGCTTGTTCAAGTTGCGTTAAATAACATTATTATGATATTTGCTTATGCTCCAATAGTTGCTTTTTTACTTGGTGCTACAGACATTACAATTCCATGGGATACACTTATTTTATCGGTAGTTTTATATGTTTTAATTCCTATGCTTGCGGGTTATTTCACTCGTAAAAAACTATCAGAGCAAAAACTAAATTCATTTTTAAATCACTTAAAACCATATTCTGTAATTGGCTTATTAGCTACTGTTGTTCTATTATTTGGCTTTCAAGCGGAAACTTTATTGCAAAAGCCGCTGGTGATAGCAATGATTGGCCTACCAATAATTATCCAAAGTTTTTTAATGTTTGGTTTGGCTTATTTCTTGATGTGTAAAGCAAAAATTCGTCATGATATTGCAGCGCCTGCATCCTTTATTAGCGCATCTAACTTCTTTGAACTTGCCGTTGCGGTTGCAATTAGTTTATTTGGACTAAATTCAGGAGCCGCCTTAGCAACTGTAGTTGGCGTTTTAGTTGAAGTGCCAGTTATGCTTTGGCTGGTAAATATTGCAAATAAAACGAAAAATAAATTTATACTTTAAACAGCCCATCCCCATCTGCTCCCTAACCAATCCCCAAGACATCCACAGGTAAAACTTGGCAAGTTGCACATAAAAAATTATGTGCGTTATGTCAGATATTTCACCTTACAAATTATCACCAGATGAGAGGGCAATTGAGGTTGCCGCAATATTTTCAAAGGCATTTTTGAGGCTCAAAGAGCGAGAGAAGGCAAGTAATAAATCTGCAAATAATCACTCTCATTCAACTGGACTAGAGAGCGGTTCGAAGCATGTGTTGGATACCAATTTTATGGAGAAACCGCATGCAAAATAATGTAGCAAAACAGCTAGTGGATTTGAAAAAGAAAACTCACCCAGAGCTAAAACAAATATGGCGGGATTTATATAATTCTGAACCACCTGAATATAAATCAGATTATTTATATCGCAGGCTTGCTTATAGAGTTCAGGAAATAGCTTGCGGTGGCTTGAGCGATGAAACTAAAAAGGCGATTAAAAATCTTCAGAAAGGAAAAACATCAGGAAGGAATAAAGATTACCTTCCGCCAGTTGGAACGCAATTAATACGGAATTTTCAGGGGGTTGAACATAGGGTTACCATACTGCCAGATGGTTTTGAGTACCTTGGAAGAAAATTCAAAAGTCTTTCAATTATCGCAAGGACTATAACGGGCGTTCATTGGTCTGGTCCTGTATTTTTTGGTTTAAAGAGGTAGCCTATGAATGAAACTAATAAAATCATAATAAAAAAACGCTGTGCCATCTACACCAGAAAATCTAACGAAGAAGGTTTGGAGCAAGAATTTAACAGCTTAGATTCTCAGAGGGAGGCAGGTGAAGCATATGTTTTAAGCCAAAAGCATGATGGTTGGGTTTTAATGCCAGATAGATATGATGATGGGGGTTACAGTGGCGGTAACACGGAACGCCCTGCATTAAAAAGGCTTTTTGCTGATATTGAAAATGGCTTAATTAATATTGTGGTTGTTTACAAAATTGATAGGCTTTCACGCTCGTTGGTGGATTTTGTAAAAATGGTGGAGTTTTTTGATAAGCATAATGTTAGCTTTGTTTCTGTAACGCAGAGTTTTAACACTCAGAATTCTATGGGCAGGTTGATGCTGAATGTGCTACTATCATTTGCACAATTTGAAAGAGAGGTTACCGCAGAACGCATCAGAGATAAA
This sequence comes from Rickettsiales bacterium, assembly GCA_033762595.1. Classification (NCBI taxonomy): domain Bacteria; kingdom Pseudomonadati; phylum Pseudomonadota; class Alphaproteobacteria; order Rickettsiales; species Rickettsiales bacterium. Next base: position 1,269 of record JANRLM010000102.1, on the reverse strand, counting down.
GTTGCTGCCTCAAAGAAAAAAGGAATGTGGATGGGTGGGCCAGTGCCACTTGGCTATGATGTAAAAAACCGCAAGCTAATTATAAATATTGAGGAAGCAGAAATTGTTCAGAAAATTTTCAACAGATATTTACAAACTAGCTCTGTAATAACAATATTAAGAGAGCTAAACAAAGCTGGCTACACAACAAAATCATATGTTTCTCAAAGTAATAAATTTCACAAAGGAAAAGAATTCAGTAAAAATACCGTTTGGAAAATATTAAATAACCCAGTTTATACTGGCAAGATAAGCCATAAAGGTGAAATTTACGAAGGTGAGCATCAAGCAATAATTGATGAGAAAACTTGGAATTTGGCACAGAATCAAGCACAAGGCAAAATTGCAAACAAGCAAAGAACCTCCATTAAAACCCAAAATACAACGCTTTTGAAAGGCTTGATGTTTGATGTTGAGGGTTTTGCTATCTCGCCAACCTACTCAAAAAAGAAGGGGAAGATTTACAGATATTATGTTAGCCAAAAAGCTGTGAAAAAAGGTTTTGATAAATGCCAAATTAAAAATATTCCAGCTGAGGAAATTGAATCGATAGTTTTATATCAAGTCAGGCAGATTTTAACCTCCACAAAAATGATGATGAAAGTTTATGGCAATATCATCAAGGAATATCCACAGCTATCGCAAGATGAATTTAAAAACCTGATAGAGAATTTTGATGGCATATGGGACGAGTTATTTCCAGCGGAGCAACAGAAGATTCTGCAATTACTCATCAATAAAATTACGGTTTACACTGATAAAGTTGAGATTGAATTTTTACCGCTTGGCATAATTGATTTTGCAAACAGGGTTGGTGGTGGCGTGCAAATATCAAAAGAAACCAATAATATTTACGAGCCATATAAACTTACAATTCCAGTAAATTTTGTTCACGGAAAAGGGCAGAAGTTTTTGATAACCCCATCAGGGCAGGAATATCAAGCACCTTCAAAACCTGCATATGATAATAGCATGATAAAAGCCATCTGCAGGGCGTTTGAATGGCAAGCCCAAATTAACAAAGGCAAATACAGGACAGCTAAGGAAATCGCAGAGGCAGAGGGTTTAAGTAGGTCTTATGTTTCAGATGTCTTAAGGTTAAACTTACTTTCACCAGAAATTATAAATGCCATCATCACTGGCAAACAACCGAGAAGCCTAACGCTATTAAGTCTAATGAACAAATTCCCACTAAGCTGGGAAGAACAAAAAGTTTATTTTGAACTAAAT
>JANRLM010000101.1 GCA_033762595.1 Rickettsiales bacterium | reverse complement strand
CCAACCTACTCAAAAAAGAAGGGGAAGATTTACAGATATTATGTCAGCCAAAAAGCAACAAAGAAAGGTTTTGATAAATGCCAAATTAAAAATATCCCAGCTGAAGAAATTGAATCAATAATTTTATATCAAGTTAGGCAGATTTTAACTTCTACAAAAATGATGATGAAAGCCTATGGCAATATCATCAAGGAATATCCGCAACTTTCACAAGATGAATTTAAAAACCTAATAGAGAATTTTGATGGAATATGGGACGAGTTATTTCCAGCGGAGCAACAGAAGATTCTGCAATTACTTATCAATAAAATTATAGTTTACACAGATAAAGTTGAAATAGAATTTTTACCACTTGGTATAATTGATTTTGCAAACAGGGTTGGTGGTGGCGTACAAATTTCAAAAGAAACTAGTAATATTTATGAGCCTTATAAAATTACAATTCCAGTAAATTTTGTGCATGGCAAAGGGCAGAAGTTTTTGATAACGCCATCAGGGCAAGAATATCAGGCGCCTTCAAAACCAGTATATGACAACAGCATGATAAAAGCCATCTGCAGAGCATTTGAATGGCAAGAGCAGATAAATAAAGGCAAATACAAAACCGCCAAGGAAATCGCAGAGGTAGAGGGTTTGAGTAGGTCTTATGTTTCAGATGTTTTAAGGTTAAACTTACTTTCACCAGAAATTATAAATGCAATCATCACTGGCAAACAACCGAGAAGCCTAACGCTATTAAGTCTAATGAACAAATTCCCACTAAGCTGGGAAGAACAAAAAGTTTATTTTGAACTAAATTAACTACTTAAGTTTTTCAAAATCTTTCAAAGTTTCATCTCTAGCGAAAGGGCCAGCAAAGCCTGTAATAGGTTTATCAAATTTTATAAGTTTAACAAAAGTTAGAGTTTTATTCTTCTTTTCTGCCCAACCAATAAACCAGCCTAGTGGCAGGTTATTCTCTTTACCACTGCCAGTTTTGCCATAGATCTTCCAGCCGTTTTTTGTTTCAAAAACTGGCATAGAGCTATATGTTTTACTGTATGATTCTGCTGAAACTTCTAACTTTTTATCAAGAAATTTATTAATAAATTGCAACTGTTCTTGCGGTGAAATTTTTAACGAAGATGAAAGCCAAGAATTAGTCAAACCATCATTCTTACCTGTGTTTCCAGATAAATCTTGGTTGCCGTAATCAAATTTTTGAATGTAGTTTTCAAATTTAGAAAGCCCTAGTTTTTTAGTTAATTTCTGAGAATACCAAACCACCGAATTTTTAAGCCAAGCTTTTGGCGTGGTATCTAAAATATCGTTTTCAGTATTTACAACATAGTTTTTTCTATATTTCCATTTCGGAACATCACCATCTTTAAGAATTCCAGAGTCAAAGCCAATTATCGCAAGTGGAAACTTAAATGTAGATGCGGGTGTATATCTTGTTTTACACTCACCATTACTCAGAATAATTTTATCAGATTTTCTGTCTGCAATTATTGTGCAAGTTTCAGATGCATTAGAATTAGTTGCATTAAGCAAAATTAAGGTGGCTAATATCAGATATTTTTTCATAGCTATTTTTGTTTAGGTTTAATTTATAATAACCTTTTTCCTAAATAAGTTAACTATCCTTTGCATAGGTAATTCGGAACGCTAAAAAGTTAACCATCTGAAAATAAAGGCAAAAAGGCAGTAGGGTAATTTTGAAAAGGTTTACAGGGTACTGAGAGAAATTGGCGTTTTGAGAGAAAATAGCCTAAAAATCAGCAAAAATGCAAACAACCTAGTCTACTCACTAACCTTAAAATAGTGGCTGAGAGTGGCGTTGGTGAGGTTGGTATAAAAAACGGAGAAGTTTCCGAAGATGTTTAAATGGTGGAGCTTAGCGGGATCGAACCGCTGACCTCTTGCATGCCATGCAAGCGCTCTCCCAGCTGAGCTAAAGCCCCTTATTTTTAGTTTTTTATATTAATAATTTCAAACTATCAAGATAAAGAAATCTAAACTTTTATGTTAGTGAGAGTAAGCCTACAAATTCCTATTGATTTTATATAGTCTGCAAAAATGCAGGCAAATTGCGACTTGAATTAACTATATAAAACAATATTATAATAATAATTATCTGCAAAAATGCAGATAAAATAATTTTTATAAAAAATTTTTATTTATCACCGCCTCAATTGATTCTGTATCATTTTGAGGCAAAAAACTAATTATAATTTATATTTAATTTCTGCTACTTTTTTTATCAATTGTTATTTTTATAGATTCCCGCTTTCGCGGGAATGAAGAAGTGGAATAGATTACCGCTTTCGCGGGAATGAAGATGTGGAATAGATTACCGCTTTCGCGGGAATGAAGATGTGGAATAGATTCTCGCTTTCGCGGGAATGAAGGGTTAAATAATTTCGACTTTCCGCAACAATGAAGAAATTAATAAGATTTAGCTTCCTTAACCTTCAATAAATGCATTTTACCATAATCTACACATAGTAAGTATATACTAAAAATATTTGTTCAGTAAGTGCCTCAATGAAATTACTTTAATTTAATGATAAATGAGGTTGATAATAGTTGATTAAATTAGTAAGATATTATTGACTAAAAAATAAAACTATATATAAATTGTGCGATTTTGATATATGGTGGGACCGAGACGATTCGAACGTCCGACCCTCAGATTAGGAATCTGATGCTCTATCCTGCTGAGCTACGGCCCCAACATAAAAAGGCTTTAGCATAATTAGAGGCAAGTGCAATCGCTTTTTGGTAGTTAGTAGTTGGTTGTTAGAAGTTGGTAATTTGAAAAGCCAGCTACCAACAACCAATTACTAACAACCAACAATAAATGATATGGCTTACGGCGAAAAAGTAATTGATCACTATGAAAACCCAAGAAATGTTGGGCGTATGGATGAAAGCAGCAAGAATGTTGGCACTGGCTTAGTTGGCGCGCCTGCTTGCGGTGATGTTATGAAGCTACAAATTGAAGTTGATGATAGTGGCGTAATCAGAGATGCGAAATTCAAAACCTTTGGCTGTGGCTCTGCAATTGCATCATCATCACTTGCGACAGAATGGATTAAAGGCAAAAGCCTTGATGAAGCTTACACTATTAAAAATACTCAAATTGCTCAGGAATTGTCGCTTCCGCCAGTTAAAATTCACTGCTCAATGCTTGCAGAAGACGCAATCAAGAGTGCAATTGAGGATTATAAGAAGAAAAATGTAAATTAGTTGAGGTTCTAGGTGCTAGAGGCTAGGTTCTAGGGAATTATAGTAATATTTTTCTCTTTTACCCTAATTCCTAGCACCTAGAACCTAGAACCTAAAACTATGAAAGCCCCAATAACCATAACAGATAATGCAGCCGAGAGGATAAAGCATTTGCTTAATGCCAGAGGCAAGGCTTCAGAAGGTATTCGCGTTGGCGTGCGTAAGGGTGGTTGCTCAGGGCTTGCATATGTGGTTGAATATGCTGACGATATAAGAAAATATGAAGATGTGGTTGAAGATAAAGGCGTAAAAGTTATTATTGACCCTAAAGCAACCTTATATCTTATCGGCACACAAATGGATTATGTTGAAGAAAAAATGAAATCCGGTTTTGTATTCATCAACCCTAATGAAAAAGGTAAATGCGGTTGCGGTGAAAGTTTTCATGTTTAGCATCACTACGTTGCAATATAAATACTATATGATTGTCTAATTAGTTTATTTTGCTATAGTGTAAAAAACATAGTTTTTATGACTTTAATAGATGAAATAAAAGCCAATCGTGAAAATATTTTCAATATTGCAAAGCAATATGGTGTTTATGATATTAGGCTAGTTGGCTCAGTTGCGAGAGGCGAAGATGATGAAAAAAGTGATATAGACTTTTTAGTTAATATTGAGAGTAATAGAAGCCTCATAGATTACATGAAGTTCAAAAATAAAATTGAAAATATTTTTAATCGTAAAGTTGATATTCTCTGTGAGTCAGCACTAAAAGATAGGTTTAGGTCCAAAATTAAAAATGATATAGTTTTTCTATGAGAAGATATGACGATAACGAATTAATAGAATTTATTTTTGAATTTATTGATGAAATTAATTCGCATATTTCTTTTGGTGGTGGCAAAGAATCTTTTTTTAATAATGTTACTATAAAAGAAGCATGTTTAAGGTCTCTTCACAAAATTTGCGAAACTACTCAAAAAATTTCTCCCCAACTTAAAAGTTCTACACCGGAGATAGAATGGTTAGAAATATCAGGTATGAGAAATATTTTGGTTCACGAATATCTTGAAGGTTTTATTGATGATAATTTAGTTTATAAGGTTATAGAGGAAGATTTACCAAAATTGAAAAAATCTCTCGAGAAGCATCACACGAAGAAAAAATAAATCTATGAAAAAATTACTTTTTACATTGCTAATTTTAATAAGTTTTGGCTTATCTGAAGGGGCTAATTCGCAAGGCATAATAGCTGATAAAAACTTTATGAACTTAAATGATAATCAAGTTAATAAAGAAAATAATTGCAATATCCTCTTTGAAAAACTTAACAGATATAATTGCCAAACATTTTTAGATAGGCCTTTTATCTATATAAACTCAAGCGATGCTGAGAATTTAATGTGTATGAGGTTATTTGAAATTTATCTAATAAATAATTGCGATAGAAGCGTTAGAAGAATTATAAATAAACAAAAAACTGAAGACTTAGAAAAAACTAATCAGAAAGTTGTTACTGAAAAAAACAAAGATACTATTGAAGAAGTTACGCCAGACGGAACAATTTGCGGTAAAGAAAAATTCTCTGATTTAATTGGAAAAAATCAAAGTGAGATAATGGTGAATAAAATAGAAGAGCCTTTTAGAATTATTTGCAAAGATTGCCCTGTAACAATGGATTTTGCACCTAATAGAGTAAATTTTTATCTTGATGAAAAAGAGAATGTTAAATCTATTGATTGCGGTTAGATGCTTAATTTCTTTGAAATATTTTCCCTGAATAAAAGTTATAATCTTGATAAAAAACTTCTCTATAAAAAATATTTGGAGTTACAAGCAAGCTCTCACCCTGATAAATTTATCAATGCGAGTGAGGAAGAAAAAATAAAATCCGTAAAAGTTAGTGCTGATATTAATGAGGGTTTTAAGGTGCTAAATGATGATTTACTTAGAGCGGAACATCTTATGGAATTACAGGGCTTTAGGGTTAATAAAGAGGGTAATAACAGCTTCAAGCCATCACAAAAATTATTAATGGAGCAATTAGAGCTAAGGGAAGTGCTAAGTTTTGCAGACGAAAATGAAAAAGAAAAAATCTTTGAAGAAATAGAAAATAAAATTGCAGAAACTACAAAATCTTTTGTGGAGTTTTTTGAAAAAGGGGATTATGAAAACGCCTCTGAGCAAGTAACAAGGCTTAGATATTTAATTAAGCTGGTTGATAGTTAGAGGGTATGAAGGTAAGAAAGTGTGAAGGTTGGAAGGTTTTAGTTGCAAAAATTATAACCTTCAATCCTTAGTCCTTCAACCCATAAACCATCAACTATAAACCATCAACCAAATATGTTAATCCAAATTCACGAACCGGGGCAAACCCCTTTGCCACACGAAGGGGAAAATGAGATTGCAATTGGCATTGATCTCGGAACAACAAACTCGCTTTGTGCAATTTCTGCAGATGAAAAGCCAAGCGTAATTTCCGATAAATATGGAAAATTTATCATTCCTTCAGTTCTAAATATTAATGAAAGAAATATTATTAGCGTTGGTGAAAAAACATCTTCAACTATAGCTTCAGTTTCTTCGGTTAAGAGATTGATTGGAAAATCTTTTCAAGATGTTAAAAGTGAAAATCTTTTACCTTATGGTATTGAAATTATCAAAGAAAAATCAGATAAAATAATCAATTTCAAACTTGGTGATAAAGAGTTTTCACCAATCACAGCCTCTGCGGAAATTCTAAAAGCAGTAAAAAATCACGCTGATGAAGTGTTGGGCAGGCATATTCACAAGGTGGTTATAACTGTTCCAGCTTATTTTAATGATGCACAAAGGCAAGCCACAAAAGATGCTGCAAAATTGGCAGGGCTTGAAGTTATAAGGCTTATTAATGAACCAACAGCAGCAGCACTTGCATATGGCTTGGATAAGCAATCTGAAGGGCTTTATGCGGTTTATGATTTTGGTGGTGGCACATTTGATGTTTCAATTCTGCAAATGCAAATGGGCGTTTTTAGAGTTATCGCAACTGGCGGCGATACTCATTTAGGTGGTGATGATATTGATTTAGCAATTGGGGCTTGGGGCTTAGGGGTTGGAAAAATTAATTCTTCAAATAATAACCAGCAACTAAAAACTATTCTTAAAAAAGCGAAAGAGGAACTCTCTGAGAATGATAAAACTATAATAGAAATTGAGGGCAGGGGGGTTGAAATTACTCGCTCGCAATTTGAGGAAATAATTAAACCTATCGTTGATAAAACTATCGCAATATTTTCAGCAACTCTGAAAGATGCGAGGATAAAACCTTCAGAGCTTGAGGGCGTGATTATGGTTGGTGGCTCAACTAGAATTCCTCTGGTTAGAAATGAAATTGAAAAACTAACAAAAAAGAAGCCCCTTATTGATATAAACCCTGATCAAGTGGTGGCACTTGGGGCTGCAATTCAAGCGGAAGCCTTAACAAAAGGCTCAAACTCTTTACTGCTTGATGTAACGCCACTTTCACTAGGGCTTGAAACTTATGGCGGATTGATGGAGGTTTTAATCTCAAGAAATACGCCTATTCCAGCAAGGGTGAAGCAGAAATTCACTACTTATGAAGATGGCCAAACCGCAATGAAAATCCATGTTTTGCAAGGTGAGAGGGAGCTTGCTAAAAATTGTAGAAGCCTTGCTTGTTTTGATTTGAAAAATATTCCGCCACAACCAGCTGGAACAGCTGTTGTTGAAGTAACTCTTGCATTAGATGCTGATGGAATTTTGAGCGTTTCCGCTATTGAAGAAAAAACTGGCACTAAGGCGGAAATTGAAGTTCGCCCTTCTTATGGCCTCAATTATGAGGAGATGGAAAAAATGCTCCTCGCAAGTATTATGGAAGCTGAGAAAGATATTCACGAAAGATTGCTTGTGGAAGCCAGAATTGAAGCTGATATTGTTATCAAAACTATAAAATCAGCACTTGCAGAAGATGAAAATTTAATTGATAAAAATTATAAAATCACTATTGAAAATTGCATAAAAGAATTGCAAGAAGCGTGCATTGGTAATGATAGAGAATTAATCCACTCTCTAATTGCAAACCTAGATAAAACCGCAACTGACTTCGCAGATGCAAGGGTTAGCAAGGCTCTGCAAGGTTATCTTGGCGGTAAGAAGGTGGGGGAAGTTGGTTGAAGGTTAGAAGGTTAGAAGGTTAGAATCCTTCAATCCCTCTAACTTTCAAACTATAAAAATGGCAAAAATTACATTCAAATTTCAAGGCGGTGAGAAAATCGTTGATGCACCTAATGGCATTTCTATTTTAGAAGTTGCTCACAAGAATGACATTCCGTTAGAAGGTGCTTGCGAAGGCTCGCTTGCGTGTTCAACTTGTCATATCATCATTGAGGATCAAGCTAGATATGAAGCCCTGCCTGAGGCAAAGGAGGAGGAGGAAGATATGCTGGATCTCGCATTCGGCTTAACTCACACTTCTCGCTTGGGTTGCCAGATTATGGTTAATGACTCCCTAGATGGCTTGGTTGTTCGCCTGCCAGAAGCCACCAGAAATATGGTTAGCGGCAAGCATTAGGATATTTACTTGCAAAATGTCACCTCGCAATAAATGCGGGGTGATAATTCTAAAAATATTCAACTATAAATATTCCTTAATCTCAATATGAAAGCGGTTTTATTAGTTGGTGGTAAGGGAACAAGGCTTGCGGAGCATCTACCAAGTGATACACCAAAAGCAATGGCGGATATTAATGGCAAGCCATTTCTTGAGCATCTGATTTTATATCTCAAAAAACAAAATTTCTCAGAAATTATTTTATCTGTTGGCCACTTAAAAGAAAAAATCATTGATTATTTTGGCGATAATTTTCAAGGAGTAAAAATCTCCTACTCTATAGAAAATGAACCTCTTGGCACTGGTGGTGCAATTCTCAACGCAATAAAAAATTTTGATTCTAAAAAATTTATTGTGATGAATGGTGATTCGTTTCAAGAAGTAAATTTTAATGATTTTCTGAATGTTTGCAAAAACTCTAAGATTGCAATTGCACTTAGGGAAGTTGAAAATGCGGGAAGGTATGGCAGGGTTGAGGTTTTGGGCGATAAAATCACTGATTTTCAGGAAAAAGGCTTTAATAACAAAGGCTTAATAAATTCCGGTTGTTATTTAATCAACAAAAAGTGGTTTTTAAGCCTTAATTTGCCAAAAAAATTCTCTTTTGAGTATGATTTTTTAATGAAGTTTTGCAAATCTCTTGAGATAAATTATTATCTTTCAAATGGTTATTTTGTAGATATTGGTATAATTGAAGATTATCAAAAGGCAAAAATTGATATTCCAAAACTATTAAATGTTGCAAACTAACAATTTATTTTTAACTAATAATTAACCTTTAAGTGATAGAATTTAATTATAACTTAGGGGGAGTTAGAATTTATGAAAAAATTTACAATACCTTGTGATTTTGGGGGCAAAAAAGCCCCGTTTGATGTTTATATCGGTATGCCTAAGGCAGGTAATCACCCATTGCAAAACCAAGCACATTGGTTAGCATCTGAAAGGGGTGGCACTATCCCTGCGGAAGTAATGGAAAGCTTCGCAAAACTTCTTGCTTTATCTGAAAAAAACGGAGTTTCATTTGAAGATTTGTGTGTTTACGCTTTAGAAGCTGCAAATGAGGAAAAAAAGAAAAATCAAGGTGGGTGATTGTGTTGGTTTTTAACCCTTTTTAGTTCCTCTTCCCTTTTAAGGGGAGAGATATTTGTAACTTCAATAGCTTATGTTTATATTATACTGCCCTGCCAAAATAAATTAAAATTAACTAAAATTTTACTCAATTGTTGAAAATTGTTTTTTTTTTCGATAAAATGGAGTGCTACTTTATTTTTCTTTTTTCTCTTATTTACTTACCTTTTTGGTTTTTATTTAAGCAATTTTGATTTTTAGTTTAATCAAAATAATTAAGAAAATTTATAGAGAAAAATTCTCTTTTTACTTCTGAAATATGCGTGTATTTTTTGCATCATCTATTCAGTGCTGTGAAAAGAGTTCAAGATATATTTTTCACATTCAAAAACAAAAAACTAGTCCATAAAATTTGAGTTTGGGCAACTTACTAGAACTTCTCACTAGGTGATATTGAGAGGGGAAACGCTTTTGAGCCTTGCTTGGTTATGACAATGCAATAGTTGAAGGAAAGTTTTATTCCGTTTGAAAAATCGAAAATGGCAAAATTAAAAAAATGTTACCATTCTAAAATGGTTAGCCAGAAGTAAATTCAGTAAAACCGCTTAAGATTTTTCTAATCGACAGCTCATATGAACTCTAAAAAGGTTCACGCTTTAACAAAATAGCCATAAACAGCTACAACAAAAGCGAGTGGAGTGATTTCTTAAAATAAGAACTATAAATTCTTATGATAAGATATTTTTTTATCTCGGCAACGCAAACGCGTTGTCCGGGCTGCGGCTACATAGATTGCCGCTGCCCTAAAAAAACCTACCTCATTCAGAGGTAGGTTTTGAGAGTCCCCATTAGCATTTGAGCTTTGGGGGCTCTTTTTTTATAATCTGCTACAAAAAAATAGAAAACTATAAAACTCTCTATTGCATCATAAAAATGAATGTGATAATGAAGCCGAAAATTATTTTTAGAAAATGGCTTCTAATATTACAGAAAAATCATCGCTCGCAAAAAGATACGCTCAGGCTTTTTTTGAAGTTTGCCAAGCAAATGGCAGTTCTGAAGTTGCATTTAATGATATTAAAAAATTTAATGATGCAGTTATTGCTTCAGGCGAATTATCTGATTTTATCTCTAATCAAGCCATCTCAAAAAAATTAGTGGCAAAAACAATTTTAGAAGTTTGCACAAACTTAAATATTTCAAAAAATATTGCTGATTTTATATCGCTTGTAGTTGCAAGTAGAAGGGGCG
>JANRLM010000100.1 GCA_033762595.1 Rickettsiales bacterium | reverse complement strand
CCAGACTGCGCTACACCCCGATAACATTAAAAAATTTAATAAAATCTTTTAATTTTAATTCTAGAATTTTTTTTTATTTTATCTATTTTAATTAAACAACCAATAATTTACTTATGAAAAACTTCCTCAATGAATTCAAATCTTTTGCCATGAGGGGCAATGTTGTTGATTTAGCGGTCGGTGTTGTTATTGGGGCTGCTTTTGGTAAAATTGTATCTTCTATAGTTGCTGATATTATTACGCCAATAATAGGCTTCTTAGTTGGTGGCGTTAATTTTACAGAGCTAAAATTAAATTTAGGTAAATTAACTGAGGGTGTTGCCCCTGTTACAATTAATTATGGTAATTTTTTACAAACAATTTTTGATTTTGTTATAATTGCCTTTGCAATTTTTGTAGCTATTAAAGGTTTGAATAATCTTAAAAAAGCTGAAGAAACAAAGCCAGCAGAGGCTGCTCCAATACCTGAAGATATAAAACTTCTTACTGAAATTAGAGATTTACTGAAAAAATAATTATTAGCTAACAGTGCCTTACCCATCTTTAGAAATTGCATCTTCGCTTATCTCTTTCAAATCGGTATCTGGGGAAAAAGACGAGGGTGCAATATTATTTATTAAGAATTTTCTTTCTGATTTAGGGTTCAACTGCTTTACAGAAACTTTCACTGGCAGTGGCTCATACGAAGTTGAAAATCTATACGCTGAAATTGAAATTCCTTGTATAAATCATTCTAAAAATCTTTGTTTTGCAGGTCATACAGATGTAGTTCCAGAGGGGGATTTATCTAAATGGAGTATTAATCCTTACAAGCCGGAAGTTAAAAATGGCTTCTTAATAGGGCGTGGTGCTGTGGATATGAAGGGTTCTATCGCATGTTTTATGTCGGCAGTTAAAGAATACCTGCAAGAAAGCTCCTTAGAAAAATCTTCATCTAAAAATAAAGCAAAAATCTCTTTTTTGATAACTGGTGATGAAGAAGCTGACTCCATTAACGGCACTGAAAAAATGCTGAAAGCCATATATGAAAAAGGCTTCAAAATAGATTCTTGTATAGTTGGCGAGCCTACAAACTCTGAAAAAATTGGTGATACAATTAAAATTGGCAGAAGGGGCGGGGTTAGTTTTGAACTCAAAATAAATGGTGTGCAGGGGCATGTTGCTTACCCAGAAAAGGCAAAAAATCCAGTGCCAATAGTTGCTGAAATTGTAGATAAGCTCTCAAAGCTAAGGCTTGATAATGGCAATGATTTTTTTCAGCCTAGTAATTTAGAAGTTACAACCATAGATGTTGGTAATTCTGTAGTAAATTTAATTCCATCATCTGCAAAAGCAAAAATGAATATTCGCTTTAATAATGAGCAAACCGCCATTTCTGTTAAACAAAAAATTGAAGAAATAATTCAAAATACTATAAAAAATTATAATAATTCATTTACTTATGAATTAACTCAGATAGGCAGGGTTAATGAATCTTTTGTGTTTCCACCAAGTGATTTTGCAAATCTTATCGCAAAATCTTCAGAAAAATTCGCTGGTATAAAACCTGAATTTACAACTACTGGAGGAACTTCAGATGCAAGATTTATTAAGAATTACTGCGAAGTTGCTGAGTTTGGGCTTATAAATACAACCGCTCATAAAATTGATGAGAAAATTGCTGTTTCTGATTTAGAAACGCTAAAAAATATCTATCTTGAGATTATCAAAGGTTATTTTCATTAATGTTGCCAATAATATTAAAGCCAGATTATGTTTCAGCACTTGTAATTGGTGATGGTGTTGCAACATATAGAAGGCTTGAAATGCTTGAAAAAGCTGGCGTATCAAAAGTTAAACACCTAAAAAACCCCTCATTAGAAGATGTTTCAAATGCTCTTGATGCTATAAACATCGTCTATGTAGCTGATTTTGATGATGAATTTTCAGAGAAGATTGCAAAAATCATAAGAGCTAGAAATATAATTCTTAACATTGAGGATAAAGGAAAATTCTGTGATTTTAATGTTCCAGCTATAATTAGGGCAGGGGATATGTTAATTACAGCCTCAACCGCTGGAACTGCCCCAAGAATAGCTCGTAGAGCTAAAAAAATCCTTGAAAAACAATTTGATAATGAATTTGCCGAAAAGATGTCTAAGGTTTCTAATCATCGTTTAACACTAAAAAGTAAAGGGGCTTCTATGGAAGTTCTTATAGAAGAATCAGATAAAATCATTGATGAAGTAGGGCTATTTGACAAATTTTGCGATAGATGCAAATCATAGAGAAGCATTATTTTAATTAACCAATTAACCGCATAATATATATTATGGAAAATAATTATCTATAATAAGGGAAGATATCTTGCCAAAAATAGTAAATCAAAATCGCTACAAAAAAGCTCAAAATTGAGTTTATAAGAAATTTCTTTTTTATATTTGGGTTTTTTGGAGCGGCACTGGAATTTGCAAGGTAATTTTTATCTCTCTGGCTTTCTTTTTCTAAACCAAATGGCAATACGCAAAAAATTAATATCCACCAAGTTATAAAATAAATAAAAATAAAATTTACTATATCAAAATTCATAATAATAATTTTCAAGTTAATAAATCATTTTACCAATGAAAAACTCTTTAATTGTCTCAAGCTTACTGGCTTTGATATTTTTTGGATTATATCCATCTGTAGATATATATTTTAGTTCATTTTTTTACGATGCGGAAGTTAAAAACTTTCCATTAAGAGAAAATATTTTATCTCTTATCATATATTACTCTGTAAGGATTTTTACTTTTATAACGCTTGCGATTTGCATTTTTGTTATAACTTATGAAAGTAAATTCACATCAAGGCTTTACAAACATATTTTACCAAAATTATGCAATAAAACCAGGGGCTTAATTGCTTTGAGTAAAGAAAAAGCTTGGTTTCTTTTTTTGGTAATTATAATCACCCCCGGAATATTAGTTCACTGGATTATGAAGCCAATTTGGGATAGAGCAAGACCCGTAAATACTGAAATATTTGGCGGAAACTATAAATTTTCTTATTTCTATGAGCTTTTTGCTGGACAAGATGGAAATTCCTTCCCTTCAGGACACGCATCAATGTCATTTGCGATGGTTGCATTTGCATACATTGTTAAAGAGGAAAAACGCAAATTAGTTTTTGCGATAACATTCCTCTATGGCTTTTTAGCTTCATTTTGTCGAATTTGGCAAGGCGGACATTTTTTAAGTGATGTGGTTTTTAGTGCAATAATAACCCTTTGGACAATCTATTTTGTAAGAAAATATTATTTGGATAGATTTAATGGTTAATCTCCCCCGCCCTTGAAATGCTAAAAAAATATTTTGACATTCAGAGAAAAAAAACTTAACAAGGGCAATCTTTTCTAAATGCCGTCTTAGCTCAGCTGGCCAGAGCGGCTGATTTGTAATCAGCGGGTCGGGGGTTCGAATCCCTCAGACGGCACCATCTTTTTTAGCAATAATTATCTTAGCTTAATCTTGTTCTTGAGCAATTTCTGTTGAATAGGTTTTGAGATAAATCTTCAGAATCTAAAGAGTTATTAAGCATTTGCTCTGCATTTATAAAACCAATTACAGCTTCATTGAAAGCAAGCTGAGATGTTTCGTCATTAATTTCTATAATATCAGCCCCGCTTTTATAATCTCTCTGCTTGGGTTTAGCAGGTTTAGGATTATCCAAATCATATTGTTTCTTAAATTCATTAATAACGTCATTGAAAAATTTTTCTGCAAGCACATTTGTTTTGCCATCTACGAATTTTATAAAAGATAATTCTGTTTTTAATCCATCAAGGGTAAATGTATCAATTTTATTTTTATTTGGCTTACCATTAATTATTTCTACTCTCTCAAATCTATCAGAATTTTTGTTGTAAGAGTATCTAAAAATTTTATTTTCAGTTTTATCTTCTAAGTATAAAAATTTTCCCTGCTTGTCATATACTTTATTAAATTCGTGAAGATTACCTTTTTTGTCTATTGAGTTTATATTGGGGGTTTTATCTTCCTCTTTACTAGTATTTTTAGATTTTTCTAAAGGTTTTAATCCTAAACTTTTATTAATTTTATTCAAAAAATTTATATCCTCAGCACTATTTGACTCTCTTATTGCAAATAATTCAGATAAAAATTTTTCCGTAGAAATATTATCATTATATATTACAGATTTTTTTCCATCTTTAGAAGTTGTATAAGAATATTTATGAACTCCATTTTTATTAAGATTTGTATATTTCCAAGTTGTATTATCACATGTATGGATTAAGCTAATAAAACCGGCTTTCTTATTGTAAGTTAAGGTGAATTGGTGAAGCTTTTCATCTCTCCAAACATTATGAGAAGTCTCTTCCATAAAGCTAAAACTTTAGTTTTGTCAAAATGTAACATAAATGCAACAATAGTCAAGATGAAAAAATTTTATCACCTCTTCAAAAAACTCTCAGGGTTTAGCATTTTATCTTTCTGCATATCTTTCAGTAAATCCTTATTTTCAAGGGCTTCGCCCATTTTATCGTGAACAGAGGATTTTATTGAATCTTTTATTTCTTTTAATCCTTCCATCAATTTTTGTTTATCGTGAATTGCATCAAGCTTTTTAAGGGTATCATCAGTTTTTTTTGATTCTTTTACTTCAACTTTTTCTTTTGGGTTTTCTAATTCTGGCTTGTTATTTTGAGAATTTATTGCATATTTTAAGCTAGGATCTTTCTGTTCATCAACAATGTCAGAGGCTTTTTTGGTGGCTTCTAATCTCTCAGGGCCAATTTCATTTTTAGTGCCAGTTTTAACTTCTTCTTTTTCTTGAGATTTTCTGAGTTTTTCCATATCAGAAATTGCATCAAGTTTAGAAAGTTCAAATTTTAGATTTTCAGATTTTGAGAATTTATCTAGCTTATCTTTATTAAAAGAATTCTTTTTAGATGAGCCAACTTGCTCATAAATTTTAAGGCTGTCATCAGCTTCATAGCCTTCTTTTTTGATATTTATTTCAGAATTTCCAGCTTGAGAAGGGTTTTTAACTTGATTTGAAAATTCTTCGGCGGGAATTTTATATCTTTGCCCTTTAATTTCAGCCTCAATAATCACCCTACCCTTTTCATCTGGCGTTACAGAAATTATTTTTACTTCATTTGAGGATTTTTCTTTAAGGCTTTTAATAGATTTTTCTAAATCATTTGTGGCCTTTTCAATATCTTTAACCATTGCTTCGGCTTCAGGCATTGAGATTTTTTTTTCTTTAGCAAGCTCTTTAAGGCTGATGTTTTTTTCTTGTGCAAAACCATTTTTATCTTTTATTTTAATGGTAACCATTTTATCTTGGTCATCACGCCCTGCTCTTCTACCAGAGGTTCTAACAATTTCCCCAAGGCCTTGAGCTTTTTGTTGAGCTCTTTTTAACTGCCGACTTGATGATTCTACTAGCCTAACTTGAGCTTGAATTCTAACCAAGTTGGCGCCAGCATCAACTCTATTAGCAACACCCATTACCGATGAAACGCTTGCCTGCACTTGAGATCTTATAGCAGAAGTTACCCTGCTTAAAAAGCTAGGGCTTTGCTGATTATTAGATTGAGATTGTGAGCTTGGGTTATCTCTTTGATTTTGAATATTCTGTGACTGCGAAATTTGAGATTGCAAATAAGCTGCAATATTAGAGGCTTTTTGAGAATTGATATTTTGAATTTTTCCATCAACTTCAATTTTTGCATTATGTTTAAGTTGAATATTTTGGCTTTGAATACCAAGGATGTTTGCTATTTTTGCAGTATCCAGCTTAATTCCAAGTTGTTCAGATTTCTTAAGATAAAGCGAAAAACTTATCTTTCCTTCAAGTTTTTTTAGATCATTTAGGCTGAGATATTTTTCAAAATTTTCTGTTAAATTTCCTTCCAGAATTTGAGATAATTCAGCGTGAGTGAGATTTAAGATTGAAGAATTCTCAACATCTGTTTGCATAATTTGTTTTTCAAACTCAACTTCTTCAGCAACTGAAACAAACATATCAATAAGCTCTTGCTTGGTCATACCAACTTCAGATAGCATTTGCTCAATAATACTTGCTTTTTGAGATTTTTCAGAAATTCTAGTTTCAATCATAAAATATTATTTAACTATTGTTTTAAGCTTTTTAATAATTAATTATATTAAAATAATTTTGAAAAAATATGCTTAAAATATTTAATAAAAATAACTCGGATAAAAAAATTAAACCCAACAAAAATTTTGCTATCTATATTTTGGGGTTATTATTATTAATTATTATATATCAATGCGTTACATTATATCAGAATTATTCGCAGTTGCCAAAAAAATCTTTAGAGCTTGGCAGAATTCTTATTATTAAACCAAAATCCAATGAAGTTGCTGGGCTTAAATTATCTTATGAGGAGATTAAATCCTTTAATCCGGAATTTCTAAAAAAAATTGAGCAAGAAAAAGAAGATAAAGCAAAAGCAAAGCTTGAAAAAGAAAAGCTAGAGGCTGAAGAAAAAGCAAAACTTGAAGCAAAACTTGATTATAAAAATGCACCGCTTTCTATTATTGTTACTGATTTAGGTCAAAATAAAAAGCTCCTTAAAAATGCTGAAAAATTACCTAAAGAGGTTAATTTTGCATTTTCGCCCTACTCTGATGATTTACCTAAAAAAATTGAGGCGACTATAAAATCAGGCAGGCAAGCCCTTCTAACTTTAATGTTTGAGCCTTCGGGCTTTCCAATTAAAGATACAGGCCCACTAACAATAATTTCTGTTGCTGACCCAAATAAAAATCTTGAAAAGATTACAAAGACTATCGGAGAAATTAAAAATTATTCTGGTTTTATAACTAATGAAGGTGAGATAATTTCTCAGAATCTTGATGTTATTTCACCTATCTTAAAACAAATTAGGGATTTAGGGAAGTTTTTTGGTTATCACAAAATATCAGTAAATACCTTCTTAGAAAATGAAGCAAAACCTCTTGCAGTTGATATTTTTGCCATAGATTTTATTATAGACGAAAAACTTGATGAAAAGGAAATACTTACAAAGTTAAAAATAGTTGAAGATGAAATTTTAGTTAAGAAAAGAAAAATTGTAATTTCTCTAAAGCCTTATAAAATCTCAATAGACATATTAAGTAAATGGCTTGAGGCTAACTCAGGAAAAATAAATATTGCACCAATAACTTATTTTGTAACAGACAATTAATCTACAACTTGTTCCAAGTAATAAATAAGAATGCAATCTTGGTTTTTATTACTTAAATTGTAAGAATCTAGTGGGTCAGATGCACCTGCGGTAACACAATTTGCTACAGAAACTCCATTTCCAGATGTAGTAATTATTTGCCCTTGTGATGGATTATTATTATCAATTTTTTGATCAATATTAGTAGCACCTTGAGGAGATATAACGGCACTATTATAATCCGAACCCGAATTATATCTGCCAAACATTACAGAAGCAACATTGTTAGTGATTTTCGTATTCCTAGTTTGAATCGTGTAACCAGAGTTATTAAAAGGTGCTGCGGGAATATCAGTGTCTAGAAGAACTTTAGAAGAAGTGCCAGATGCCATTCCAGAAAATGTGCCATCAACATAACCAGCAAGAGAAAGATGTTGCCATGCATCTAAGCCCTCAGCTTGACTTATTGAGGAATTACCATCACCGCCAACAGCTTTACTGGGCCAATAACTTGCGGCATCAACTAAATCACCCGGCATTCCATAATATTTGTCTTTGAATTGGTCATAGGCTGATTTATAATCAGCAAAATTTGATATTACTGAAAGCCTTTTTGAGCTTTCAATAATTTCCTGCCCACCAAGCACCGCACCAACCAGCAAACCAATAATTACAAGAACTATTGAAAGTTCAATTATTGTAAAACCTGATTTATTTTTTTTCATATGGAATAAATTTACATTCATTACTAAAAATTTCTGATGATAATTTTGTTTTCATCTCTTCATCTTGCGATTTGATATCTAATAATTTTTCAGGGCTGTTTTTATTTTCAATAATATTCATCGCAATAAACTTCCTTGAATATTTTGAATAATTACAAACTATTTTGTCTTTATTATCAATAAGTTGGCTGTGAATACATTTCCTTTTAGAATTCAAACCTTCTATTTCATTAACAATATTAATATTTTTAGATGTTTTAGTAACACATTTGAATTTTTTGCATTCTGAAAGATATATATGAAGCTCACTACAATTAGGAATTTCTTCAGTCTTAGAGTATGCTTCATTGGCAAAAGTAAAAAAAGTAATAATAAGTAATATTATTTTATTAAGCATGGCTTCAAGTTTCAAACATACATTATTAATAAAAGAGCCTTCAGATGGGTTTAAGTATCTAATGGTTTCTTTATTTCTCATTCTATTATCTTTTTTTATATTACTCAATTCAATTTCACTAAAAAATAAAAAGAAAAGCGAAGAAGTTCTTACTAATGTAAGATATGAATTTGTTGGCAAAGATCTAAAAACAAAATTAAGTATAAATAATAAAGATGATATTGCTGCTGGCTCAAAAATTTTTGGCCTAAAAGAGAGAATGGAAGATATTCTAAGAAAAAAACTCTCAAGTGGTGTTTATATTATTCAATCAGGGAAACTTCTAAAAATACATCTTAGAAACAATGTTTTTTTTAATGATGAAAGTGGCAATATAAAATATTCAGGTGAAAAAATATTAAGGCAAATCTTTTCTCTAATTCAAGAATATTCTGAAACGGAAAACATTAATGCAGATATAAGCATTCCAAACACTGGTAATAATAAAATAGATATAAAAAAAGCAACAATAATAAATAATATTTCGTCTTATTATTATCCTTCAAAATACAGACTAACTGTTAGCCACTTTAAGACGGAGAAAGATTTAGATAATGCAATAAAAATTTCAGTAGTTTTAGGTTATGAATAGTAAGTTCAAAATAAATAAAACATCATCAAAAATTAATAATAATTGGATGCTTAGTTTTGCTGATCTTTTATCTTTAATATTAACTTTCTTTGTTTTACTTTTTGCAACCTCCTCTATCCCTAAAAAAAGTTGGGATAGATATAAGAATGAGTTTATAATATTGGGTAAGTCATCTCATATTGGTTTGTTAAGTTATATCTCAAAGGAAAGTGAGGATGCTAGTGTTAATATTAAGAAAATTATAAACCCTAATTACGATATTAGTTATATAAAGAAATTATTAGTAAAATCTCTTGATCAAGATTTTTTTGTTTCTGGTGATGTTATCATTGAGAATAGTAACGAAAATATCTTTATTATAATAAAAAAAGATAGTTTTATAAAAGGTAAAAAAAATTTAGAACTTACAGAAGCTGGTAAGAAAGCCTTATATCAACTTTCTCCTGTGCTTGGAAGCCTTAATAATCAAATCAATCTTGTTTACCGTAGCAATAATAAATTTTATAATATGAAAATATTAAATTTTTTTGATGATAAAATAAAAGATGTTGGTTATAAAAATACTATAAGAAAAATTTTTTCTGCAATTAATTATAAAAATTTTTACGCTGAAAGAATTACTATTGTTATAAAAAACTATGAAGCAGTTTTATAAACTAATTATTTGCACAATTATCTCTGGGATATTATTTCCTACATTTCTACTTGCACAAGATACAAAGCTAGAATCAAAAACCACTGATAAACCATCGGAAGCTATAAATAAAAATGTAAAAACTGAAATTTTGTATTTTGAGAATTTTGTTAGAATAATCTTTTCTGGATTAGAATATTCTGAGCTTAACCCTCAAATGCAGGGGCAAAATGTTTTTATAGATTTTACCAAACAAGCTGATGTTTCTATAATTGGCTATAACCAAGTTAATAATTTTATAAAATCTTATGGTTTTGCTAATGATAATAAATCAGTAGCTTTTAGGCTAAAAAACGATGCTTCAAAACTAAGAAAATTTTTAGCAGATGGTGGAGTTGGTTTTGATATTTTTATAGATAAAGGTAATACTGATAGTGTAATTTCAAAGACAGCAATTTTAATGTCTAAGTTACCTTCAGAAAAGGGAGATAAAAAAGAAGATGCAAAAATTTCTAAAAAAGAAAAGAAAGAAATTATTATTTCTGAGCCGCTAATTACAACATACCCAGCTGATTTATATGGTCCGCCATCAATCAAACAAGAATACAGAATAGATGATAGCTTTGTTGGCCCTCTTGCAAGTAATTATAATGATAAAAGATACTTTGAATTGGAAAAAATGGTCGTTGGTAATTTCTATGAAGTTTCATCTAGCTTTGAAGAAAACATCTTTTTACTTAAAGTTTCAACGAGTAATATTGATTCTTTGGGGGCAGCAGCTTTTAATTTAGGGAAATATTCCTATCTTATTTTAGATTCAAAAAAGCCGATATTCAAAAGTGATATAGTTAAAAATTCTCTCGCAAAAAACTTAGAGGTTTCTAACAAAAATAATTTTACAATTTTTAGACTAAAATTAAAAGGGAAATATTCTGAATATAACAATTATAAAGTTATAGCATATTCTGATAAGGATTCTTGGAATTTAGAAATTCATAAAAAAGATAATAAAAATATTGAAAACTTTGTAAAACAATTTCCATTTAAGGCGGTTAATGAATGGGGTGAAAATAAAATTATTGTTACTCTAAAAAATATTTCAAAGCCTATTAAAATTAAAGATCCGCATACTGATGAATCTATAAAAATATTTACATCTACTGCAAATGGAGCTGGCAATAAACAAAGAAGAGATTTCGTAGATTTATCTATAGAAAACTCTGCGCAGGGTCTAGTAATTAAAGAGAAATCTGATTTAATTTCATATGAGAAAGACTCAGAATCAGCCTCTAAATTATATGTAACTAAATTGCCTAGCTTAATTTTATCTGAAGAAATTTTAGCACTTGGAGAATCTATATCGGAAGATGAGAAAAAATTAACTTCTAAAAAATTTAATATATTCTCTGAGCAATCTATTTTCCCTTTTAAGTTAGCTCTTGAAGCATTAGAAAAGAAAAAGGAAGAACCTAAAAAAGTAGAGAAACTTAACAAGAAAAAGGAAAAGAAAGTATCTTCTCTTGAGCCTGAAAATGTTGATGAGAGAAATATATCCAAAGATTTTATTGATGGGTTAATTAATAAAATTTCTTTAGCTAATAAAAATGATCGCACGCCACTTCAAAAGGAATTAGCTGATTATTATTTCTCTAATGCATACTACCCAGAAGCCAAGGGCATTTATGAAGATATACTTCTCAACGATTCTTCCTTCAAAGAAATTTTCAAAATTAAAACTAGTTTAGCCGCTACAAAGTTTTTGACTCAAAAATATGAAGATTCTAAGCAAGATTTTACAAATTTATTTGAGGAATCAGCTAATAATTTTTCAGCAAATGAATTAAAATTCTGGCAGTGGTTTAGTAATTATAAATATAATAAAAAAAATAGAATTACTGAAAATTTAGAAGATATTGATTTTTTAGAAGGCTTTGCAAAATTTATGAAGCAATACCCTGATGATGTAAGATTTGCAATGGGTATAGATTATGTGGAATACTTAAATTCACTCAATAAATTTGATGATTCAAAGGCAATTCTAGATGCTATTTCTTATGAAGCAATTCCTGAAAGTTTTGAAAATGATATTAAAATACTTAACGGAAAATATCTTGCTAAAATTGGAAAATATGAAGAGGCAATTAAAATTTTTGAAGAGCTGAAAGATAACTTTGATGATAGGAAAAATAGGGCAATCGCTAATTTTGAACTAACAAAGTTAAACTTAATTCTAGGTAAAATTGATTACAAAACAGCAATTAATGATTTATTAAAAGTGTCATTAATGTGGCGAGATGATTTCTTTGAAGTTGATGTATTAGAAGCGGCAGGAAATATCTATCTTAATCAAAAAGATTATATGGGAACATTAGAAATTTGGCGTTCTATTGTTCAAAATTTTCCTCAAACGGCTGAATCAGTTTATATTCTTGGTAAAATGAAAGAGGTTTTCATTGATTTATTTGATGTTGGCTCTGTATATGAATTAGAGCCATTAGAAGTTTTAAGGATATATTTTAGATTTCGGGAATTAATGCCAGTTGGTGAAGTGGGTGATAGAATAACTAGAAAAGTTGCTAATTATTTTATTAATACTGATATGATAGATAATGCCGTTGAAATTCTTAAACACCAAATAACTTTTAGATCCAGCGGTGATAGTAAAGCTGAACTTATATTATGGCTATCTCAAATATACTTAGATGATAATAAATTTGAAGATGCTGGTAAAATACTAGATCTCGCAAATAATGAGGAGTTATCAGAAGATATTTCAAGAGAATTAAAAAATAGAAGAGCCTATATTCTTGCGTTAAATGGCAATTTAGATAAAGCTATTGAATTAGTAAAAGATGATTTTTCTACAAATGCAGAAAATGCAAGAATTGAAGTATTTAGGCAAAGAGAAAATTGGTTTGGAATTCAAGATAAAATTGAACCTAGGCTTCAAGCATATATTGATAGTTTTCCAGACCCATTAACAAAAGGTCAGATTAAAGATATAATTTTACTTGCTATTTCTTATGCAAGCCAAAATGAAAATCAAAAATTAAAAAATTTAGAAAATAATTTTATTTCAAGGCTTGAAAATGAAAATGATATTAAGTTATTTTCATTTTTAACTAGTGGCCTTAACAAGTTGGATTATAGAGACTTTGAAAGAACTTCAGAGTTGGAAAAAATACAATCTTTCTTGAATGAATATTCTTATCTTCCTAGTAAAAAATGGCTAACAGTTGCCTCTTTATTAGAGGATAAAGTAGAAAAATTAATGTCTAAACCTTTTGAAAATCTAAGCTTGGAAGACAAAAAGAATGTAGTAACGCTCGCACTTGCTTATTCATACTTAACAAAAGATAATTCCGAGAGAGTTATTTTAGATAGTAAGAAAAAATTATCAAATTTATCTAGAGTTTTCAAAGATGTTAAAGTTGATAGAGATACAATTCAAGTTTTTAAGATGTTAGATAAAAAAGCTGATCCAAAAGAACTTGATGCAGTTTTTGAAGGAAAAATTAAATTAGCTGATATTGAAAAATTTGTTGGTTACTATCAAAATTCCAACAAATTTTCTCAATTAAATATAATGATTAGAGATAAATTTAATAATTAATCTTTTTTATTTAGCGTGCAAAAATCTGGATTTACCTTTATAGAGTTAACCATTGTTTTAGTTATTGTTGGCATAATAATTGGTGCAATACTTGGTGCTCAAGATATGATTCAAAACTCAAAGAATCAAACTATAATAAAAGAGTTTAGTAATTATAATGCAAATATTTCAGCTTTCTATTTACAATATAATGCACTTCCTGGTGATATTTCTAATGCTAGTTCATATTGGTCTGGGGCTTCAAATGGTGATGGTGATGGCAGAATTTGTTGTAGCAACACAGAAAGTGTTTACCTCTGGAATCACTTAAAAAGAGCTGGAATAATTGAAGGAAATTACGACGGAAATGATACTGATATTTTGTTATCTGTCCCATCATCTTCTACTGATTTAGGCTATTACAAAGCTCATTATGCAGGCTTATCTGGCGATCAATGGCTACTCGGTGGAACACAAATTTATGAAGTTAAGGCAAACTTCATTGGTTTGGGTGCTCCTTCAACTTCTGGTGAATATGCACTTGGTGCTGTGAATTCTAGTGATGCTTATTCAATTGATATTAAAATGGATGATGGCAATGCTTCAGCGGGCATATTAGTTGCCGTTAAAGGAACAAATGATTTATCAACATTTCAATCTGGATGTGTTAGTGCGTCAACCTTTGGAACTTCAGCCAGTGGAACAATTACTTATCAAATTACAAATGATACTAAAAGTTGCCGTTTAATATATTGGTTACAAGGAGCATTTTAATCACTATCAATCGCATCAAAAACGGCTTTTCTAAGGTTTTTTTTATCTAGTAATTCTCCTAATATAATTCCATCAGGCTTTTTGGGGCCATAAATTTTATTAAATGGAATTGCATATCTGCCGTTTTTAACTAAAAAATTATGAATTTTCTCACTAGGCTTTGTAAAATCAGCTCGCATTAAAATCACTTTATTTTCTTTTAAGAAATCCATTGATGGGTTGATGGTATTCAGCTTATTGAACTTGCAAGTTAAACACCAATCTGCGGTTACATCAACTAAAACCACCCTGCCCTTTTTTACATATTCAGAGATTTTTTTCTCATCAAATTCAATCCATTCATTATGATATTGCTTAACTTCATTTTCTTTAGTCATTACAAAATGGCACATTAATAAAACCACAATTATAACCCAAGCAATTGCAATAAAAACTCTAACGAAATAAATATTTTTAATTTTCGCAATCCATAGAAAAATAAAAATCATATGTATTCCAACAAAGACAATTATTGGAACATAGTAACCAGCATTATTAACTAAAACATAGAGTAGCCAGTAGGTTGTTAGGTAAATTAGAACGCCAAGAATTATTCTAACTTTCAGCATCCACGCACCTGGTTTTGGAAATATTTTTACCAAAGATGGTGCAATCATTATTAAAATATAAGGCATTGCAAGCCCAAGCCCCATAAAGAAAAAAATTAAGAATATTGTTAAATTATCCCCAGCAAATGCAAAAGAAACCGCTGTTGTTAAAAAGGGTGCGGTGCAAGGTGTTGCAAGTAATGTTGCAAAAGCACCTGTTAAAAAACTACCTAAAGCAGATGAATCACCTGATTTATCAAGTAGATTATTTATTTTATCATTTGCTTTGCTTGGCAGTAAAACCTCAAATAAACCGAATTGATTTGCCGCAAATAAAGCCAAAATAAAACATAGGAATATTATAAAATAAGGTTCTTGAAATTGAATTCCCCAACCCACAGATTCTCCGGCCTGTTTTAGAAATACAACGCCAATTGCCAATAACAAAAATGAAAATAAAATACCAAGCGTTGAGAATAAAAAACTTTTTCTAATATATTTTTTGTCTGAAGCACCATGCTTTACCATTCCAAAAATTTTGAGCGATAAAACAGGCAAAACGCAAGGCATAATATTTAATATCAATCCTCCAATAAGTGCTGCAATTATTGCGGTAATAATAGTTATAGATTTTGAATGTTTGGATTTGATTTCTTTAGAATCTTTTCTAGAAGGTGATTTTTCAAGTTGAATATTTTCAATATTTTTTTCAATAGAATATTCGTCATTAGAGAAGACAAAATTAAGATTTTTATTCTCAAGAGTTTCGCCTTTTACAAGGGTTTCATAAGGGGAAAAAATTTTTAAGATTTCTGAATTTTTGTAATAAACTTTTTTAGTTTTTGGAAAGCGAAAATTTTTGCTTTCTTCAGAAATAAAAATATCCGCATTTTTTGAGATTAAATTTTCTTTTATTTTTATTTCAGTAATTATTTGAGAATCATCAGCTTTAATATTTTTTATTTCTGCATCTTTATTAAAATTTAATTTTGGAGTTTTTGCGATGAATTTTTCAATTTCATTTTTTATATTTTGATTAAAATAATCTGGGTTTATTTTCGCCTCATATTTTCCTTCGGCAAAAAGGCATACATCTTTACACACCGCAAAACTAGCTTTTAGCTTGAGCTCCATAGGCTCGTTAAAGTTTTTAGGGGTGATTATTAAAGGTAAAATAACTTTATCGCCACCTAAAATAAAAGTTTCAACACCATAAATTACTTCTCTTTTTGGAGCAGGCCAGATTATTTTTATATCTTCAATATTTTTTGAATTTGAAAAATCTATCGCAACTGGAACACCACTATCGCCAGAATTTTTCCAATATGTATGCCAATCTTTTTCAAAAGAAAATTCTAAACCCGCTAATAAATTATTTGAATCACCACTGGTTTTTCCAGCATAAATAAATCTGGCTTTGCCTTCATTTCCTTCTGTTCTCTGCCAATTTGAAGTGATTGCAAAAACTTGCGAAGAAAAAAATAAAACAGAGAAAAATAAAATATTGAAAATAATTTTTTTGATTGAAAGCATAAAATTTTTTTTGGTAAGATGAATTTGCACTCTAACAAGATAATTTCAAATTAGAAATTTTTTAGAAAAATAATTTTGATTTTGTGAAATATTTTTTAAGAAAAATTTTTTGAGATTTTTTTGACGAAAAAAAACCCCGATAAAATCTATCGGGGCTTCACTGGTAGGTATAAGCTCTACTGTGCTTACATCCTTATTTATAAAGGTTTTTATGGGCAATTCAAAGCGATTTTTTTATATTTTTTTGAGAGCTGAATATGTTAATTTTTGGTTAAAATAAGCCATTGTTTTTTCCTCTAAGTTACTGATAAAAAACGCTTCTAACCATTAAGTTGTTTTTTAGCCCATTTTCTATATGCTTTTTTGGATACAGCTTTTACCTCAATTGGCATAAAAGCGTGTTTTGAACCGCATAATTCAGAACATTG
Source organism: Rickettsiales bacterium (assembly GCA_033762595.1). Lineage (NCBI taxonomy): Bacteria > Pseudomonadati > Pseudomonadota > Alphaproteobacteria > Rickettsiales > Rickettsiales bacterium. Next base: position 5,069 of record JANRLM010000100.1, on the reverse strand, counting down.
GCCGTAATAAGTGCCTTCCTTAGTAATCCTAACCCAAGTTTCATTAATTCTACCCGGAACTGCATCTTTCTTAACCCCAAATGAAGGAACCGCCCAAGCATGAATAACATCAGCCGCCGTAGTTAAAACTCTAATATTAGTATCAACTGGCAAAACAACTGCATTATCAGTTTTAAGTAAACGAGGCTCACCTTTCTTAAGTTTATCTTCAGGCGTCATATAGCTTTCAAACTTAATCCCCTTCCCTACCCCATCAACATATTCATAGCCCCAATACCACTGATATCCAATCGCTTTTATTGTTAGCTCAGGGTTTTCGTGCTTTTCCATATAGTTAATTAATCGCCAAGATGGAATAACGATAGCAACTAGGATTAAAACTGGAACTGCCGTCCATATAATTTCAATTAAAGTATTGTGTGTAGTTTTAGAAGGGGTTGGATTTGCCTTTTCCCTAAAACGAAACATTACATATAATAAAAGTAGCAATACAAAAATACTGATACCAAAAACCATATAAAGCAGACCATCATGAAGATTAACTAGCTTTTCCATTACAGGTGAAGCTGGTTTTTGAAAGTTAAGTTGCCAATCAACTGGCTTGCCATAAGTTGATTTTTCAATCTTAAAATTATCCAAAACTCCAATCTTTTCAGATTTTTCCTCTGCAAGTGATGAAAAGGATAAAAAAATTAATGATAGAAAAACTAAAAATCTTGTCATAAAATTTTAATTAATATTAAATTTGAGAATATTATATATATTTACTAATAAATTATAAAAAACAAATTAATAAAATTTAGGATGTTAAATACAGCAAAAAATATCTTTTTCAACAATTATGGTTTGAATGAGGCAACACTAAAACAAATCACCTCTGATAGTTTATCACCGCTTGATGATGGTGAATTATTTATGGAATACTCAGTTAGCGAATCAATTTTATATGATGAGGGAAACCTTAAAAATGCCAGTTCAGATACCACTCAAGGCTATGGTTTGCGTGGTGTTTTGGGAGAATCAACCGCCTATGCACATTCTTCAATTTTAGATATAAATTCCATCAAAAATTCCACACAAGTTATAAATGCATTGAAAACTTCCGCTAAGAGTTTTAAGCAAGATGTGAGCCCTGCAAAAGCCTATAAAAATTTATATAACCCCCATAATCCGCTTGAGGAAATCAGTTTTTCAGAAAAGCTAGAAAAACTAAAATTTATTGACGAATATCTAAGAAAAAAAGATGAAAATGTTAAGCAGGTTTCGGCTTCTATTGCCTCAGAGTGGCAGGTTGTATACATATTGAGGGCTGATGGCAGTGAATATTCAGATGTTCGCCCGCTTGTGCGTGTAAATATTTCTATAGTCTATGAAAAAGATGGCAAAAAAGAGCGTGGAAGTTATGGAATGGGCGGTAGAAGCCTCTATTCTGATTTTATAAATCAAGAAAAGCTTATTTTCGGTTGTGATAAAGCCTTGAAAGAAGCCAAAACTTCCATTGAAGCCCTGCCCTCCCCCGCTGGTGAAATGGATATTGTGCTTGGTTCAGGCTGGCCGGGGATTCTTCTACACGAGGCAGTTGGACACGGCTTAGAGGGTGATTTTAATCGCAAGAAAACCTCAGCTTTCTCTGGCCTTATGGGGCAAAGAGTTGCCGCAAAGGGTGTTACTGTTATAGATGATGGCACAATTGATAATCGCAGAGGCTCATTAACGATAGATGATGAAGGAACACCAACAAATAAAACTATTCTAATTGAAGATGGTATTTTAGTTGGATACATTCAGGATAGGCTAAATGCAAGGCTTATGGGCGTGAAGCCAACTGGCAATGGCAGGCGTGAAAGTTATGAGCATTCTATCCTTCCAAGAATGACAAACACCTATATGTTAAATGGAAATTCCTCACAAGAGGAGCTTATTTCACGGGTTAAGAATGGAATTTATGCTGTCAGTTTTGGTGGTGGGCAAGTGGATATTACTTCTGGCAAATTCGTTTTTTCTGCCAACGAAGCCTATAAAATTGAAGATGGTAAAATTAAATACCCTGTAAAAGGTGCAACTATTATTGGCAATGGCCCAGAATGCTTAAAGAATGTTAAAGGAATTGCTAATGATATGAAATTAGATGATGGTGTTGGCACTTGCGGTAAAGATGGGCAAGGCGTGCCTGTTGGTGTTGGCCAACCTTCTCTACTAATCAGCGGCTTAACCATTGGCGGAACTGAGGTTTAAGAAAATCCAAATAAAATTATTAGTTGGATTCCTGCCAGACGCTAAATGCATCTTGGCTTGCATCGTATGTGATGGTCAAATGATCATCAGTTTGTATATTTACGATATCTCCATTTGATGTATGGATTTCAAAGCTGTCTCCAAGATAATCAAATAAAATATCTTCTTGCATTTGAGTTAATTGAGTGCCTGTAATAACACCTTCCTTAACTTGCATATTGATATTTGAAACTTTGAAATTGTAAGTTTCGTTGATAGTAATGCCAGAAGATGTTTCTAAGCTTAGAGCAATTTGACCTGTAGCAATATTTGTTCCGCTCAGTTTAGATGCAATGAAATCTGCACCAGCTTTTGTGAGGACTAAATTTCCATCATTAGTGAATTGTAAATGAGCACCTTTAGATAGTGAGAATAAAGTATTGCCGTTAGAATCTTTCATAGCAATCACAGAATCAATATTAGCTGATGCTATAGAATCTCCATTATTTGGTTTAACTGATAATATTGTTTGAGTAATATTGCCATCTTTCAATACATTAAGAACGCCATTATCAGTAACATCTTCCGCAAAAGTTATATCTAAAGAATTACCCGAAAGGTTTTGATTGGCAACAGAAACCCCATCAGCATCGTTAAGTTCAGCAAAACCATTATAATTTACTGATAAATTTCCTGCTTTTGCTGAGTCATTTTCAAAAATTTTGAACTTGAAAACTTTATCGTCAAAATCAATAGTATTAGGATTTCCATCACTTTGGATTTTTGCTTTAATTGTAATTCCAAATTCTGCTCTATCATTAACTATAGTATCATTATTATCAGCGGCCATTTGGTTTTTAAGGTTTAGCATTCCTGTTTTTGTAAGAATAATTTTTACAAGAGCCTTGCCATCTGGGAGAGTTGCATCAATTTGGTATAAGAAATCTACGCCACCTTTTAATCCTCCGTTAGATGTATTAATTGCAAATAATGAACCCCCTATGCCATCTCTTAAATCAGTGCTATCATACCATAAGTTAGATGATGCAAATTGGTTAACATTAACACTTGGTCTTGATATTGAGTGAGGACAATCAACAATGAATTGAGCTAATTGAATATTATCATCAAAATTACCTGATGCATTCATATGATCAGTTAGTGTAATTTCAGTAATTGATTCTCCATTGTTGAAGGAAGGATCTTCGGTAAACCAACCAGTTGGTGCTGGTGGAGTGGAGGAATCAGTGATGCCGATACTAAGGGTTTTTACATCAATTTCTAGAAGGCTTGGATTTGGATTTCCGTTTGCAGTTGTAATTATAATCTCTAAATTTTTAAGCTGAGAAGGTGCAACATTATTTTTTATGAAATCCACACCAGCTTGATTAAATACAACTTTATATTGCTTTTCATAATAATCAGGCAAGTTGTCATTGTTTTGAACAAATACAACGCTATATAAATTTGTAGGAATATTATTTGCAGATCCTTGAAGTTTAAGGGTTACCACAGGGTTTATAATTGCTTGGTCATCTCTAACGCTAAATTCTACAATTGAAGTATTTATACTTAAGTCTGCATCATCTAATGGGTTGGATGTAAAATCAGAAACTATATCTCTAATTTCTAAATCCATACCTTTTCCATCTATTTTAACTTCAGCATTTCTTGTTGTTGATGCACCTGAATTATCAGTAGCAGTGATGTTAAAATTGATTGTGCCAGTATCGCCAAGATCGAGCAATTGTTTAATTTCATTTAAATTCGCATTATTATTAACTTTTAGTAATACATTTTTGCTAGTTGGTGAGGTATGAACTGTATCAAGTACAAAATAATCAGAAAGAGTTTTGCCTTGTGGAAAATTAAATCCAGTTCCAGATAAGCTGCCTAAAGTAATTGAAATATCATCATTTGCATCTGAATCAGTTATTGTCCAAGTATGTAATATAGTATTTGCGTTAATGTTATTTTCATCAAAGTTGGTTGATGGATTTATTGAAATAACTGGTGCTGAGTTTGATGGCGAGTTAACCCCTTCAATTGTAAACTCAAAGTCCTCAGATACAGCGTTACCGCCGTTAGGGGCGGAGTCCAGTGCTGTAATTGTAGCTTTAATTTTTACTGATTCTCCAGTGTCTAGAAGAGGAGCAAGGAAATTTTTTCCATCTTGGGTTAAAAACACTTCATAGTAGCGATTATTGCCACTGCCCATTAATTGAGAAATATTATAATGAATGCCTTGAATTAAGTTAATATTTGTTCCGTTATTATCAAATTGTAAGTCTGCTGTAATGAAAGGAATATTAGTATTCATATCAACAGAAAAGCCAATATCATCAGAGATATTAATCTTACCCAATAAAGTATCACCATTAGAATTTAAGTTAGACTCATTGATTGTTTTAGCGTTTACTCCATCAGCAAAGCCATCAAGAATTATTGTTGGTGGGTTATCTACAACATTAGTTTTTCCATCAATTACAATCCTTACATCTTGCTCAACTATTGTATTATTTGGTCCATCAGCAATTTTTATTTTAACGATACCTTCTATTGAAGTTCCATTATTTAGAGAAGTTAAGCCGCTGATTTTTTGATATCCATCTGGGAGCAATACTACCTGCATTTTTAGTTGATTGTTAACTATATCATATGGTGTGGAAATTGCGTAATCTCCAATTCCAGTAATATTATCAAGCTTATTGAGGGTTATATTCCCTCCGGTTCCAGAAAATATAATTTGTGAATCATTAAATCCAGCCATTGTTAACTTATTATTATAGGAAGCTAAAGAATTTAAGTCCGCATCAGTAATAATAATTTCAGCAATTATGCTTGCCCCAGCTGAA
>JANRLM010000099.1 GCA_033762595.1 Rickettsiales bacterium | reverse complement strand
TGGCATTCCAACCGTTGTTTATGGTTATTTTGCCGCAATTACGATGGGGCCTTTATTTAGGCAAGTTTTTAGCTCGCTTGGGTTTGAAGTCGCCTCGGAAAGTGCATTAGCCGCAGGTTTTGTAATGGGTATTATGATTATCCCTTATATGATGTCATTGACTGATGATGTTATGAACGCAGTGCCAAAATCATTGCGAGATGCTTCACTTGGGCTTGGTGCTACAAAATCTGAAACCATCAAAAAAGTTATAATACCTGCTGCATTACCGGGGATTATGGGTGCTTTTTTATTGGCAGTTTCTCGTGCGATTGGTGAAACTATGATTGTAACAATGGCAGCGGGGTTAATTGCAAAACTTACATTTAATCCGCTTGATTCGGTTACCACCGTTACTGCACAAATTGTTAAACTATTAGTTGGCGATCAGGAATTTGATAGCCCAAAAACATTAGCAGCCTTTTCTTTGAGCTTAACTTTGTTTTTAATTACCTTAGTTCTAAATATTGTTGCACTTATTATTGTTAGAAAATATCGTGAGAAATATGACTGATAATAAAAATTCAAATCCTTTTGTCATTTCAAAAACGAGCTTTTTTCACAGAAGGCTTCGTAAAAGAAATAACTCTGAAAAATTATTTAAGTTTCTCGGTTTTGCATCTATTGCAATTTCCGTTATCTTTTTAGCTTACCTTGTTTTAACTATATTTTCCAAGGGTTATACTTCCTTCATTCAAACTAAAATTAGGGTTAGTGTTAATATTTCAGAATATGTTGATATTAAAGAAGCGAGAAAAGATAATAAAATTCTTAACGCTATAAATTATAGGCAAATAGTTTTTGATTCTCTAAAAAAGCAATTCCCTGATGCAAAATCAAGATTGCAAGTAATTCAGCTCTATTCACTTGTTTCTAGAAATTCTTTTATTCAAGCACAAAAGCAAATCACTCGTGATTTCAAGAGATTAAAAGGTAATTTCAAAATTAAACCATTTGAGGTTTGGGTTCCAGCAAGCTCAAATATTGATATGTTCGTTAAAGGAGTTATTTCCGGTGAAGAAGGAGGCAAAATTTCTGAGATTGAAAAATCTTATGTCAAAAAACTTCGTGAAGAGGGTAGAATTGGGAAGTTTTTTAACACTGATTTCCTACGCTTAGGTGATTCCAGAGAACCAGAAATGGCAGGTATTATGGGCAGTATGGTTGGTTCAATTTTTGTAATAATTGTTTGTATGCTAATTGCACTCCCTCTTGGTGTAGCCTCTGCAACTTATCTAGAAGAATTCGCTCCAAAAAATAAATTCACAAGCATTATTGAGGTTTCGGTTAATAATCTAGCGGCAATTCCTTCTATTGTTTATGGTTTGCTTGGGCTTGCGATATTCCTAAACTTCTTTGGCTTACCTCGCTCTGCCTCTCTTGTTGGGGGCTTTACGCTTGCACTCCTTGTGCTTCCAGTAATTATTGTTACCACTAGAAACGCCCTCGCGTCAGTACCGCCTTCGGTTAGAGATGCAGCTCGTGGGTTGGGTGCATCAAAAATGCAGGTAGTTTTTCATCATGTTTTACCGCTTGCAATGCCGGGCATTATGACAGGCTCAATTCTTTCAATGGCTAGGGCTTTAGGTGAAACCGCACCTTTACTGATGATTGGTATGGTTGCTTTTGTGCGTGATATTCCACAAAATTTTTTAGACCCAGCAACTGCACTGCCAGTGCAGGTTTTTATCTGGTCTGACTTACCTGAGGCAGGGTTCGTTGAAAAAACCTCAGGTGCAATTATAATCTTACTAATTTTCTTGATTTTATCTAATGCACTAGCCATATTCTTACGCAAGAAATATGAAGTGAAGTGGTAGGCACTGTTAGCAAAGGTTTATGAATTTGCTACTTTATTAATTTTGGCAGAGAACAAAAGAAATTCAAGGGAATAGTTATTCATATTTCCGAAGAATTTTTTGAAGTTATATGCCAAAATTAATAGTAGCCTTTCAGGTTATGGCAAAAATTGCTATCTACCGCGTTAGAAAGTTTGCGTATATCAAAAAGTATACGACGCACTTTCTTCCTTGTATATAGCAATTTTTGACTCATAACAAATTTTATAAACCTTTGTTAACAGTGCCTAATAAAAACTTTATAAAAATTATGTCTGTAAATGTAAATATTGAAAAACCTAGAATTGTCGCAAAGAATGTTGATGTATTCTATGGCTCAAAGCAAGCAATTCACTCTGTAAATTTAGACATTGCAGAAAATAAAGTTACTGCCCTAATCGGCCCTTCTGGTTGCGGAAAATCAACCTTTATGCGTTGCCTAAATCGCATGAATGACACCATTGAAAACTGCTCTGTTAAAGGTGAAATAAAACTTGATGGTTATGATATTTATGATCCAAAAGTTGATGTAGTTCTGCTTAGAGAAAAGGTTGGAATGGTTTTTCAAAAGCCAAATCCTTTCCCTAAATCAATTTATGATAATGTTACTTATGGCCCAAAAATTCATGGGCTTGCAAAAAACAAAAAGCAGTTTGATAACATCGTTGAAACCTCTCTAACAAAAGCTGGACTTTGGAAGGAAGTTAAAGACAGGCTTCACGAACCCGGAACTTCCCTTTCTGGTGGTCAACAACAAAGGCTTTGTATTGCTCGTGCGATAGCAGTGAACCCAGAAGTTATTTTAATGGATGAGCCTTGCAGTGCCTTAGACCCAATCGCAACTGCGGTTATTGAAGATTTAATTGATGACCTTAAAAAGAATTTTACGATAGTTATTGTTACACACTCAATGCAACAAGCTGCTAGAGTTTCTGATTACACAGCATTTTTCCACTTAGGAAAAATCATTGAATTTGGAGAGACAGGTCAAATTTTCACTAATCCAAAAATCAAACAAACTCAAGATTACATCACTGGAAGATTCGGTTAGTTTTATTTAATTGGAATCTGTAAAGCTAAAGACTTAAAACCAAAGACTAATATCACTCTTGCTTGAATAAAACCGCTTTGAAGTTCTTTCTATCTTCAAGCGCAGTGCCTGTTCCAATTGCAACGCAGTGCAAAGGGTTTTCTGCAATAAATACTGGTAAATCAGTTGATTCCCTCAGAATTACATCAATATCTTTAAGTAATGCACCACCACCTGTAACAATAATTCCTCTATCAACAATATCAGAAGAAAGCTCAGGTGGGGTTTTTTCTAAGGCTTTATGAACAGCATCAACTATAGCATTTACTGGCTCAGTTAATGCCTCAGCAATTTGTCTTTGAGTTAACTCAATTTCTTTTGGAACGCCATTTGCTAAATCTCTACCTTTAATAACTGCTTTTTCACCATCGCCGTGTTGAGAAACAATTGCAGAACCGATTTTCTTTTTAATTTCTTCTGCAGTTGACTCACCAATTAATAAATTATGATGTTTTCTTATGTAGTTCACAATTGCACTATCCATAACATCACCACCAACCCTTGTGGATTCTGCATAAACTATGCCACCAAGGGAAATAACCGCAACCTCAGTTGTGCCACCACCAATATCAACCACCATTGAGCCTTTAGGCTCATTAACCGGAAGGCCAGCACCAATTGCTGACGCCATTGGCTCTTCAATTAAGTATACATCTCTTGCACCTGCAGACATTGCCGCATCTTGAATCGCCCTTCTTTCAACCGCAGTTGAGCTTGAAGGAACGCAAATTACAATTAAAGGCCCAGCAATATTTCTACCTTTATGAACGGTGCGAATAAAATGCTTTATCATTTCTTCAGCACCTTTGAAATCAGCGATTACACCATCTCTAAGTGGGCGGATTGCCTCAATATTAGCAGGCGTTCTGCCCAACATCATTTTAGCTTGTAAGCCAAAAGCATATGGAAGTTTTTTACCATCTTTATTAAGCAAAGCTACCACTGAAGGCTCATTCAACATAATTCCTTTGCCCTTAACATATACAAGTGTATTTGCCGTTCCCAAGTCAATTGCTATATCATTAGAGAAAAAGCCTAGAAGTTGATTAAACATAAATATTTGATTTTAATATATTTTCTAAAATTACGGAAAGTAAAAATATTCAATCTTTACAAAAAAGCAACATTAATTGCGGAAATTTAGATTATTGAAATATATTTCTGAAATAATTTTTGAGTAATTTCGCCAGTTTGGGAGTTGCCTAGAGGTTTGCCATCAACTTCAATAATTCCGGTTACAAAGGCGGTTGCACTTGTCATAAAGGCTTCATCGGCTTGATATAATTCCTCAATAGAAAAAGCCCTTTCTTCAATTTCAATTTTTTCTTGGGTTGCAATTTCAAGGATTGCCTTTCTTGTAATGCCGTGCAGAATTTGATTTGAGAGGTTTTTTGTTATGATTTTTTTATTTTTTATGATAAAAATATTTGAAGAAGAACCCTCAGTAACAAATCCTTCTTTATCATACATTACTGCTTCAAACGCCCCTTGTTTTCTGGCGATATTTTTTGCCATAACTTGCGCGAGCAACGCGATTGATTTTATATCTCGCCTTTCCCACCTTAAATCTGGGGTTGTTATCACTTTAACTCCCGCCCGCAATTTTGGATTGTTTATTATAGATTTTTCTTGTGTGAACATCAACAAAACTGGCTTTAGTGCTGGGCTATCTGGATAATTAAAATCACGCTCTGGTGCTTCACCTCTAGTAATTTGAAGATATATTAAACCTTCTTGGATATTATTTTTTTGGATTAATTCTAGTTGGATTTTTTCAATCTCTTCAATTGGCTTTGGCAATGGAATATCAAGGCTTACGAGGGATTTTTTTAGCCTTTCAAGATGCCCCTTATTATCTACTAACTTACCATTAATAACTGCTGATACTTCATAAACGCCATCTGCGAATAAATAGCCTCTGTCAAGAGGAGAAACCCTCGCTTCTTTAAGGGGTAAGAATTGATTATTTAGAAAAATTATTTGCATTTTTTATTTATATCTGTCCTAGCAAGCTAGTAAAAGCTAAGCATTATGCTTTAGCTTGAATTAGCTTGTTAAGGCGTTTAATAAATATAGATTTTAACCTCTTAACCGCCTATTGTCACACCTCATTTATTGCGGGGCTAACGGTTTAAAGTGTTTCTAATCCTAAGTTTTGAGAGTGTTTTATGATTAACCTCGCAATAAATGCGGGGTGACATCAACAAAAATCAACTACAAACTCAACCCCTTAAAACCGCTATTTTGTTCTATTGCAAACGCGATATCAAAGCAGGATTGTTCGTCCCAAGCCTTAGAAATAATTTGAAGCCCTAGCGGCAAGCCGTTTTCATCAAGCCCTGCTGGCACTGAAATTGCAGGCACACCCGCGAGTGAAGCTGGAATTGTGAAGACATCATTCAAAAACATTTTTACAGGATCATTCATATTTTCACCAATCACAAAGGCACTTGAAGGAGCAGTTGGTGTAAGTAAAGCATCAACTTTACTGAAAGCCTCGTCAAAATCTCTTGCGATAAGAGTTCTAACCTTTTGGGCTTTAGTATAATATGCATCATAAAAACCTGATGAAAGAACATAAGTGCCGATCATTATTCTTCTCTTAACTTCAGCACCGAATCCTTCTGAGCGAGTTTTTTCATACATTTCATCTAGGGTTGAAAATTTTGCATTTGTGCGATGCCCATATCTAACGCCATCATAGCGAGCTAGGTTGGAGCTTGCTTCTGCAGGGGCAATCGTATAATAAACTGGCAATGCGTATTTCGTGTGAGGCAGAGAAACCTCTACAATTTCCGCACCTTGTGATTTCAAAATATCCGCACCTTTTTGCCAAATTTTCGTGATTTCCGAAGGCATTCCATCAACATTATATTCTTTCGGAATACCAATTTTTTTACCCTTCAAATTAGCTGAAATATTTTCATACCAATTAGGAACTTCCTTTTTAACGGAAGTTGAATCATTCGCATCAAACCCAGAGATTGCCTGCTGAACAAGGGCTGTATCTTTAACTGTTTTACAAATTGGCCCTGCTTGATCCAGTGAGCTTGCGAAGGCGATTGTTCCCCATCTTGAGCATCTGCCGTAAGTAGGTTTTAAGCCCACTAAACCGCAGAAAGCAGCCGGTTGACGAATCGAACCGCCAGTATCCGTGCCGAGTGAAATAACTGAAGTATCTTCTGCAACTGAAGCTGCAGAACCACCTGATGAGCCACCCGGAACAAGCTGAGATTCCGGCTTATTTTTATTCTTCCAAGGGTTAATTACATTGCCAAAATAGCTCGTGATATTCGCAGAACCCATTGCGAATTGGTCTAGGTTAGTTTTACCAATCATCACCGCACCTTGCGAAAATAAATTTTGAGATACTTTTGATTCATATTGTGGCACAAAATTTTCTAGCATTTTTGAGGCAGCCGTTGTTAAAACACCCTTAGTGCAGAATAGATCTTTTACCGCAACAGGCACGCCTTCTAGCAGGCGTAATTCCTCACCTTTGGCGAGGCGTTCATCAACCAAACGCGCTTGATGCAAAGCTGATTCTGGCGTTATTGTTATATAAGCATTTGAATTTGCATTTTTGTGTGAAGCATGTTCAACATAGCTTTTTGCAACCTCTACCGCACTGAATTTCTTGGTTTTTAAGCCTTCTTTTACTTGCTCTGCTGTTAAATTTTTAATTGTCATAGTTTTTAATTATTTCTTGAATTTGGATTTTTAATTTAGGAATTTCCACTTCAACGATATTATTTAATAAGTTTTTATCAATTTTAGCATATTCGTGAATAAGTTTATTTCTTGTATCAGCAATATCTCGCCAAGGAACTTCAGAATATTTTTCTTTTAATTCATTAGAAATATTTTTAACAGCTTCTCCAATAACGGCTATGGCGAAGGCAAAAGCCATCTCCTTTGTTCTTTCTTTAGCGGTATCTTCACAAGCTTCTTCTAGTTCTTTTATAGCATTTAGAATATCATCAAGCCTAATTTTATCTTTATTTTTTATAGAAACCATTAAATATCCCTCGCATCAAGTAGAATATAATTTGCATAAGAATCTTTTATTGCATCTTCAGAAACAACATCTACCTTGCACTTCAGTAGTTCTTCCAACGATCTATTAAGCCTTACCATATCAAAGTATGATGCTTTTTTATTAAATTTTACCAACAAATCTAAATCACTGCCAGCATTTGCCTCATTCCTAGCTACAGAACCAAAGACTCGAATTCTATCCGCATTATTGCTGAGAGCTATATTGATTAATGAATCCCTATAATTTTTAACTTCCTCTAAATTCATAAGTACCTACCCATTATCGACCACTTTAGGAACAACGAAGCAACCGAATTGAGATTTTGGTGCGTTTGCAATCACCGCCTCACGAATATTGCCATCTGCGATTATATCATTATCTCTTAGGCGAAGTGTATAACCGCCAACGCCAGCCATTTCAGGCACACCATCAGTATTCACTTCATTTAGTTCATCAATCATATGAAAAATATTACTCAAATCTTTTGAGTATTTTTCAACCTCACCTTCAGTGAGTTCAATTCTAGCTAATTTAGCGATTTTCAGAACATCTTTATTGTTAATTTCTGTCATAAATTTATATTAATTCTATTTCTATTGAGTGGATTTCAGCAAAATATTTCCTCAAGAAATTATTGATATTTTTATGTTTGTCTATTCTATTTTTGCCCTCAATATTATCTTTAGAAATTCTAATCTTCAGATGCGATATTTCATAATTCGCACCCTGCATGGCTTGGTGATTTCTATGAGAATGAGAATTATCTATCAACTCTAGGTTTAGAGGGGCGTAATTTTGTATCAAATCAGCACGAATCTGTTCTATTTTGGGAATCATATTCTCATTATAAATCAATAGGTTAAGTGAATTTACCTCTTGCGTAAAGCCTTAAAAAATGCTATTATCAAAAAAACAAAGAATTGGGGGATTCAATGTTTGGTTGCAAAAGAACAAAAATTTTACTCATAGGAAATAACTTCAAGCATTTTGAAAAAATAGCTGATCTTATCAGAAATTCAATCAAGCATTGTGAAATTATTTTTATTTCTAATGATAATAACTCAGATAGTTTTTCTGACATATGCGAATCAAATGCTGATGCAATTTTCTATTTTATGTCTGGTAAAGAATATGAAGATTTGACAACCATAAATATTCTTAAAAAAGTCGCTAATAATTTACCTGTAATTTTAGTTAGTGAAAAACTTCTTAGACATAACGCAATGAAGGAAGTTTTTAATGGTGTTGAAAATTATTTAACATTAGAAGATTTAACACCAACAAAATTCAAAAAAATATTTCATTCAGCCATCAATTATTATTCAATAGCAGATTACGCTAGGCATTATATTTACTAAAACCAGCCGAGTAAATTATACAAAGTAAGTTTTGCTGCACCGAAGCCTTCAACAGATTTAATTTGATAAGGCTTTATAGCCTGACCTTTAATATATCTATATTTTTCTTTATCTCTAAAATTATAATCTTTGTATTTCATTTGCTTAATATAAAACTCTGCAAGCCTTGCTTTTATTAGCAAATTTGAATATTTTCTTAGAATTTTTTTATCAAGATTCTCAATAAACCCCCTGCCCTTTGCTATAAAAAACTCTGCTTTTTCAAGTAATTGATTAAGGGTAACTTCCTCAGGGATAATAATTCTGCCGTTTTTTGCATTCACTTTATACGCTCTAATCATTGCAGTTATTGCCCAGGCTATTGAAAAATTTTCAACCGCATCTTTAATTTTATGATATGTTTCAATATTACAATTTACCTGTGAGCTATTAATTAAAAATATTGCCTCACTTAAATTTGCGGCGGTATTTTTAGCATAGAATATTAAATCATTAAGATTTGTGAATGGCACATCTTCAAAGTCCTTAATTCTGGCATTTAGCAGGTTAATAAATAATTCTTTAGGAATAGAATATTTTTTTATTATTTCAGCTAGTTTTGTAAGGTTTTCATGCCTTTTCATTTTGCCACTAGAATAAAACTCTTCAATAGATTCTATCCACCAAGCAATGCGAACAAGTCCAAGTGAGGCTTCCGTCACTTTATTTTTGATTGATGCAATTTCAATATTGAACTCTAAAATTGTCGCTATATCATTCCACAAGCTTTTAGGTGCAAGCAAGGCACAGATATAATTGTCGTAATCAAAAAATTTTACTTTAGTTAATGGCATCGCAAAAAACCTATCATATAATTGGAGCAGGAATTTCAGGGCTAATAATCGCCCACAAATTTCTGATGAAAGGTATAAAAGTTAATATTTATGAAGCAAGCCCATTTGCTGGCGGAAGATGTAGAAGTTTTAATAATAATTTTCTTGATTGTCATATAAACAACGGAAATCATTTAGTTTTAGGGGCTAATAAAAATTTTTTAGAAATATTAAAAGTTTTTAATATTGAGAAAAATTTCTATAAAACCTCTGATTTATTTGAAATTTATAATTTTGAAAGCAAAAAGAAAATTGGCAAATTTTCAGTTTATTTTGAATTAATAAAATTTATTTTTGCAGTTTTGCTCGGTAGAAAATCTAATAATAAATTTTATAAATTAATCGCTGAAAGTATTACTAATACTAGGTTTGAAAATTTTGACATTAAAATCTTACGAAATGTAATTATAGAAATTTTGAAATCCGGATTGCGAGGTTTGGATTTTATTCAACCCAAAACAAACTGGCAAGATGCTTTTATAAAGCCGATTTTGGAAGATATAAAAAATAAAAATGGCTCTATTTTCTTCTCAAAATCAGTTAATAAAATTAATTTTGATAATGGCAAAGCGTCAGAAATTTTATTCGCAGATGGGGAAATTATTAAATGCGAAAATGATACTCTAATTTCAACCATTCCAGCCTATAACCTCAAGAAAATTGCTAATATTAATTGTGCAATAAATTATAATCCGATAATAAATATTCACATAAAAACCAAGAATATTTTACCCTCAAAAATCATTGCAATCTATAGTGATTTTGCAGATTGGATTTTTTGCAATGATAATATTATTTCAATTACAAAAAGCGTTCCAAATGATTTATCGCAAAAATTTTATGATGATAAAAATTTTTTAGAAACCCTCAAAAGCCTTGTTAAGAAATCAATTTTAGAAGAAATTGAAATAGAAAATTATCTCATTTTGAATGAAAAAAGGGCTACTATTGACTGCGAAAAAGAAAGCCTAGAACATCGCCCAAATGGCTTTACAACTGAATACTCAAACCTTTTTATATGCGGAGATTTTGTTGAAAATAATTTACCTTCCACCATTGAAGGAACAATTAAAAACGCCTTAAATCTTACAAAACAACTATCAAATTAAAATTTTTATTTATTGTTTTGAATTCATAGTTTAATAGAGTTCTTAAATTAAAATTAATTGAATATAAAAATGGCTTCAAGTTTTGAAAAGATGGCCTCTAACATTAATCTCTCTGTGATTGGTAAGGCAGAGGAGCTTAAGAAAAGGCTTTTATTTGTTATCGGTGCGTTAATTATTTATCGTTTGGGAACTTATATTCCACTTCCGGGCGTAGATTCAAGGGTTCTAGATAAAATGTTCTCTATGCATTCGCAGGGGATTCTTGGTATATTTGATATGTTTTCTGGTGGTGCGTTAAGCCGTATGACGATATTCGCACTAAATGTTATGCCTTACATTACGGTTTCAATAGTGGTGCAGCTTGTAACTGTTATCTACCCTGCATTAAACCAGCTCAGAAAAGAAGGTGGCGAGGCTGGCAGAAGAAAAATTCAGCAATATACTAGAATTGGAACGGTTTTTATGACTGCAATTCAGGGTTACGGCATCGCAACTTATTTGCAATCAATCAATATTGATGGGCAAACGGCGATTATCAATCCCGGCTTGTTTTTTACCATTACAACTATCACAACTCTAATCGGTGGAACGCTTTTCTTGATGTGGCTTGGGGAGCAAATCACTTCAAGAGGCATTGGCAATGGCGTATCATTAATCATCTTCGCAGGTATTGTTGCAAACCTTCCAAGTGCTATTTCAAAAACCTTTGAGCTAGGGCGAACTGGTGCTATTTCAACTGGCTTCATTATATTAATTGTTGCACTAATTGTTGCGATGATAGCCTTTATAGTTTTTATGGAAAGGGCTCAAAGAAGGCTGATTGTGCAATATCCAAAGCGAATGGTTGGCAACAAGCAATATCAGGGTGAAAGCACTTATTTACCGCTGAAAATTAATACTGCTGGTGTATTGCCTCCAATTTTTGCAAGCTCATTATTGCTTTTTCCTGCAACACTATCTGGCTTTGGTGTTGGCGGTGCTGGAGCTGATCAAAATGAGATTATCCAAACTATTTTATTATATCTTGGACACGGCAAACCTTTATATATTTTGCTATATATTTTGATGATTGTTTTCTTCTGCTTTTTCTATATGAATAATGTTTTCAATCCCGTTGAAACAGCTGATAATCTCAAGAAAAATGGTGGTTTTATCCCAGGTATTAGGCCGGGTAAAAACACGGGCGATTATCTGCAATTTATCCTAAATAGAATTACAGTTATTGGTGCAGCTTATCTTAGCTTAATTTGCGTAATTCCTGAATTATTAGTTGCTGAATTTGCTGTTCCATTCTATCTTGGCGGAACTTCGCTTTTAATTGTGGTGAATGTTACAATGGATACAATTGCTCAAATTCACTCTCATTTAATTGCTCATCAATATGAAGGTTTGCTCAAGAAAACAAACCTAAAAGGTGGCAGAAGAAGAAAATAACAACCATAAACATAAAATATAATTATGTCAAAAAATCTTATTTTATTTGGCCCACCAGGTGCAGGCAAAGGCACGCAAGCAGGTATTTTAACTAATATATATAATATCCCTCAGCTATCAACTGGCGATATGCTTCGTGCGGAAGTTGCATCAAAAAGTGATTTAGGAGTTCTCGCTGAGAAAATTATGAAAGAAGGCGGTTTAGTTTCTGATAGAATCATTATCGCTATGATTGAAAATAGAATTTCTCTGCCTGATTGCAAAAATGGCTTTATGTTAGATGGTTTCCCGAGAACTGTTACGCAAGCTGAAGCACTCGATGTTATGCTTAATAATTCTGGCAAAAAAATTGATTATGTAATTGAAATTCAAGTGCCAGATTCTGAACTTCTAAAAAGAAGTGAGAACCGCAAAAAAGAAGCAATCGCAAAAGGTGAACAACCAAGAGCAGATGATAACCCTGAGGTTTTTACCAAGAGGTTAAAAACTTATTGGGAGCAAACCGCGCCAGTTCTACCTTATTATAAATCTAAAGGTTTGCATTTTGCTATTAACGGCACAAAATCTATTGATGAAGTAACTGAAGAAATCAAATCAATTATTAATCAAGAAAAAAGAGCAATTGCTTAACTAAAAACCTCTAATTTTTCTCGTTCTTTGATGATGTCGCGGAATTCGGCGGCCTTTTCAAAGTCAAGGTTGGCGGCGGCTTCTTTCATCTTTTTGCGAAGCTCATCAAGTGAAATAATTTTGCTCGCTTTTTTGGATTTTTCTTTATCCTCTTTTTCTTTTATTTTCTTTTCATCTTGAATTGCATTTGAGATATTTTTCAAAATTGTTTTCGGAGTTATATTATTTTTAATATTATGTTCTTGCTGAATTTTTCTGCGTCTTTCGGTTTCACTAACAGCTTTTTTTATAGCATCAGTCATCACATCTGCATAAAGTAAAACTTTACTTTCGGAATTTCTTGCAGCACGGCCAATAGTTTGAATTAGTGAGGTTTCAGAGCGTAAAAAGCCAGCTTTATCACCATCTAAAATTCCCACTAAACCACATTCTGGAATATCTAAACCCTCACGGAGTAAATTTATTCCAACCAGAACATCAACCTCACCTAAGCGAAGATTTCTAATAATTTCAACCCTTTCAATTGTATCAATATCAGAATGTAAGTAAGTTACTTTCATTCCGATTTCTTGCATATATTCGCTTAAATCCTCAGCCATTTTCTTGGTTAGCGTAGTGATTAAAACCCTAAATCCTTTGGCAATAACTTCTTTACTTTCAGAGATAATATCATCAACTTGATTAGTGCAAGGCTTGATAATAATTTCAGGATCAATAAGGCCTGTAGGGCGGATAATTTGCTCAACAAATTTACCACCAGTTAGCTCAAGTTCATATTTAGCAGGGGTAGCCGAAACATAGATGGTTTGCGGACGCATTCTATTCCACTCCTCAAATTTTAGAGGGCGGTTATCAAGTGCAGAAGGAAGGCGGAAGCCATGTTCCACCAGATTAATTTTCCTTGCCCTATCGCCATTATACATTCCACCAATTTGTGGGGTGGTAACGTGGCTTTCATCAATAAATAAAAGGGAATCTTGAGGCAAATACTCAAACAGAGTTGGCGGTGGCTCACCTTCTTTTCTGCCACTTAAATAGCGAGAATAATTCTCAATTCCTTTGCAAGTGCCAGTTTCAAGAATCATCTCAATATCAAATTCCGTGCGCTGCTTAATGCGTTGTGCTTCAACAAGTTTATTATGCTTCTCAAAATATTTGATTCGTTCTTGAAGCTCTATTTTGATTAAATCAACCGCCTGTAAAAGCGTTGGGCGTGGTGTTACATGGTGCGAATTTGCGAAAATAGTTATTTCATCAAGGTTTTGAATTCTCTTACCAGTTAGCGAGTCAAACTCATAAATTTCTTCAATATCATCACCCCAAAAGCTCACACGCCAAGCTACATCTTCATAGTGAGAGGGGAAGATATCAAGAACATCACCTTTAATGCGGAAGGTGCCACGGATAAAATTATTATCATTTCTAGAATACTGAATTTCAATAAGGCGATTCGCAATTTCTCGCATTGAATAGCGTTCTGATTTTTTAATCTTGAAAGACATCTGCAAATAAAGCTCTGGCGAGCCTAAACCATAAATGCAAGAAACTGAGGAGACCACTACAACATCTTTGCGTTCAAGCAAAGCACGAGTTGCGGAGTGTCGCATTCTATCAATCTGCTCATTAATGGCGGAATCCTTCTCAATATAAGTATCGGTTTTAGCGATATAGGCTTCAGGCTGGTAATAATCATAATATGAAACAAAATACTCCACCGCATTATTCGGAAAGAACTCCTTAAACTCCGCATATAATTGGGCAGCGAGGGTTTTATTGTGAGCCATTATCAAGGCTGGTTTGCCGATATTTTGGATAATATTTGCAGCCGTAAAAGTTTTACCACTGCCAGTAACACCAAGCAAGACTTGGTCGCTGAGGCCTTGTTTAAGGCCATTAGTAAGTGCATCTATCGCCTTTGGCTGATCCCCAGCCGGCTTAAATTGTGAGGTAAGACTAAATTTCATAGCCTCTTAATAGAGATTTTTTCAGCTGGGTAAATTAGATTATTTATAATAGTAAGGGAAATTATAATTGCATCTTCATTAATTTTATGTTAATTTCTTAGGGGTATGCTTAATCAAATAAATATTCAAACTCAACTTCAGAATACTGCTCCCAGTGATGAGATATCACCTATAAATCAAGAGCTTAATAAAATAATCAAAGAATTAGAGAAAAATCCAGATATAGAAAAAGGTGAAATTATAAAATTATTAAAAGAAAAAGATAATTTGTTAGGTAAGGAAGTTGATGATGGACCTTCTCAGGAGAGAATATATCAAATCTGCTTATTGAGATCAGCAATAGGAATGGCGATTAACAAATTAGAAGAGGATAATAAAATAGATAAATACGAAGATAAAATACCTCAAAAACCAATTATAATGCCAACCATAGATTCTCAGGGGTTGCATTCTTTTGATGTTATTATAGTGCCTGAGCCTCTATTAAATCAGAGCCAAGAACAAGATGGAAAAAAAACAAATCAATATATAGATCAAGTAAAAGAAGTTTTTAGCCAAAAATATAATTGTTTTTCTTCTATTGAAATCAACAAGAATAATACATTTAATTTATGTTATAATGAGAATAAGGTGAAGGAAAGATTTATATAACCTCACTGATAATTTTTGTCTCTATCAATATTTCTAGTAGGTGCGATGCCTATAGATGGGGTTAGCAAACCAGATTTTTCAACTTCAACTTTGCCTTTATATTGCACGCCGAAATCTGCTAAAACTGAGCCTTCCGAGCGGAA
>JANRLM010000098.1 GCA_033762595.1 Rickettsiales bacterium | reverse complement strand
TCCCAAACCCATTTTACCGCAGATGAAAAGGAGGTTAATATCCTCAAAACCCTCAGAATTACAGGCGATATTATAACATGCATTAAAAGCTAAGATATTATTTTCAAATGAAGAATAATTATCAAAAGTAAATTTTGCATCTAATTTATTAGCAAGAAAATTCTCAAAAAAATTCTCTTTTGCGATAGGCAAATTTAATTGTTGGCTTGTAGTATTTTCAGAAAATATTTGCTCAGATTGTTTTTCCAAAATTGTAGCGATAGTTGTTGGATGTGGCTTTGCAACTATTAAATCAACTCTTTTGAAATCAGAAATAATTTCAGCAAAAATTTTCTCAATAATTGATAAATAATTAGATAAAACCCAATTTTTTACGAATCTTGATGGGCATTTTATTTCAACAAATCCTGAATTTATTTCAGATATTTCAAGTGGCTTTATCCAGCTATGAAAAATAGAATCACCTTTCAAAGAAGAAAACTTAGTGCAAAAATCCTGCCAGATTTTCTGCAAAGAACTTTCTATTTCCAAATTGCTAGAATATGTATTTTTAATTTCTATCATTTACACGCCTAAATAAAAATCAAAATTAACTTTGAAACCAAGGCAAGCCCTCGGCCTTCCAACCATTTATAAAACCCCTTCTACCCATCTCGTCTTTTTCACCTTCAAAGCCATTTGTAACATTGTAGCTATTTTTATAGCCAAGCTGTTTTGCCATAATTGCCGCATCAAATGATCTGCCACCAACTTTGCAGAGAAAAAATAATTTGCTTTCTTTATCAGAAATTTCTTCTTGCAAATGGTTTGCAAATTCAGAATTAAATTCCATTTTAGGATAAAACAACCAAGAAATTCTCAAAACTTCTTTATTAATTTCACTTAAATTTGGTAAACCTGAAAAACTCCATTCAGGTAAAGTTCTAACATCAATTAGGTAAGAATTTTTTTCATTTTTAAGAATTTGAAATGCATCTCTCGCTAAAATTTCTTCAGGAAAAAATAGAGAATTATTCATATTCAAAAAACAAAGTTTTAACCTATTGTATTAAAACAATTAAATCTTGAGCTCAGCTTTGCAAGCCACTTTCAAAGACTTAATTAAAAGCAGAAAATTAATTTAGCAAAAAAAATTTGTAGGTAAATAGAAATAAAATTATTTTATAAAATATTTACTATTGACAAAATTTTCGGCAGAAAATCTTGATAGTTTTTTTCAAAAAAATTTTAGAAAATTTTTGTGTAGCAATGAAATTTTTTAATATCAAAAACTTAGGTGAGAAACATTATTTTTATAAAAACTTTAAGAAAAATTTTTATTTCTAATTTTAGTTGAAGAAATATCTATAGTTTTACAATTAACAAATTTATATTTTCCTGAAATTCCAAATTTAGATTTTTGTGCTTTATATTTTAGATTAAAATTATTATCCACTCTGTTAACCGCGATAATCTCACAAAATTTTGAGATTTCTTTATAATTCTTCCAGCTATGAAAATTTATTAAATTATCTGCACCGATAATAAATTTTATTTCAAAATTCTTATTTAATTTTGAAAATCTTTTTAGAAAATCAATCGTGAAAAATTTTTTATTATGTCTGAAAAATTTATATTCTGCGTCGCTAACTTCAATATAATTATTTTTTGCTGTAAAATTTTTACAATTAGCAAATCTTTGGAGGAAATTTTCTTCTAAATTTTTGTAATTATTTTTGAGAGGATTTTGTGGAGAAACTAACCAGATAATTTTCTTTAGTCCAAATTTTTTGAAAACAAACTCGGATATAAATAGATGCCCTTTATGTGGGGGGTTGAAAGACCCCCCCAATATGCCAATTTTAATTTTATTATTTCGCTTTTGCATCAGCCGGCGCAGATTGCTCTGCTTGAGTTGCAGGTGCTGCCGGAGTTGCATCAGTTGCCCCAGAAGTTACATTATTTGCATCAACTGCATCTGCATCTTCACCCCTTAAAGAAGCTGGCAATTCCGCTTGTGGAATATCTGCCGCAACCCTCATTTTAATAATTTTATCTGGGTTAGAAACCATTCCATTTGCACCAGTGCCACGCTTGATTTTATCAACATTATCCATACCAGCAATAACTTGACCAAAAGCTGAATAATTTCCATCAAGGTGAGGTGCATCACTAAACATAATGAAAAATTGGCTATCGGCACTGTTAGGATCAGCCGCACGAGCCATTGATAAAGTTCCTCTCACATGTTTTTCATCAGAAAATTCTGAGTTGATATTCTGCCCACTACCGCCTCTACCAGTGCCAGTAGGATCACCAGTTTGAGCCATAAAGCCATCAATCACCCTATGGAAAACTATATTATCATAAAAACCTTGTCTTGTAAGTTGCTTAAATCTCTCAACATGGTTTGGTGCAATTTCTGGCTTTAATTCAATAATTACAGGGCCATCTTTAAGTTCTAAAACTATGATGTTTTCTAGCTTCTCATTAGCTTCTGAATTGGGCTGAGCTTCAGTATTTTCAGTAGCAACAGAATCTTCAATTGCTTCTTTCATTTTCTTTTTAGTAGTTTTTTTCATTTCTGTATTTTCATTTAAGTTATTAGTAGTTGTTGCAGTTGGTGTAGCCACTGGAGCTTCTGTTTGAACAGCATTTTGTGCATAGACATTATTTTGCAAAAAGCAAATTAAGCAAAATATTGATATTGATAAAAATATTTTTTTCATAGTTAAATTTTTTTTGTTACTAACCATATCTTTCATTACGCAAAATTTTGAGAACGGCAACTATAAAATAAAAACCGCCAATAATTGCAAGAAAACCGCCAAATCCCATTAAACCCATATAGAATTTACCTTCAAAACTTTGCATAACCGCAGGCGTTTTTCTTAACGCACCATAGCCGCCTGAAATCGCAAGGCCAGTAATGTGGATTATCTGCCCTAAACCATAAAGGTGAGCTTGATATTTTATAAAATGGTTTGCGATTATTTTATAGCCATAAATTTCTAAAAAATAAAAAGATAAGCCCATCAAAGCTAAACTTATACCAATTATTGAGCCATGATAATGAGCGGGAATCTTAGTATTTGAGCCTTCAATTAAGAGTGCGATAAAACCGCCACTTAAAAATAACAGCACAGACCAAAAGAAATTATAGAAAATAAATTTATGATTATCATTAAATTTGAAAATTTTGAAAAACTCTTTAGCGGTTAAAATTATCGCTAAAGAGCTTGAAAAACCGCCAAAATATATCATGTGTTTTGTATATAAATCAGTAAATTCAAAATCGCTTGGCTTATATAAAAAGCAAATTGGTACAGCAATTATTGCACAAAATAAATTTGTAATTTGGCAAATTTCTAAACCTTTTTTTAATCTAAGATTCGCCGTATAACCAAGTTTTGAGGCTATTAACATCGCAATAGTGAACCACGCATAAATTGCAATTGCTGAATATAAAAACATTAAAATATGACCAAAAGGCCAGAATAATTTTTCATAAAAATCAGCCTCAAAAAATAGATTTTTGAATTCTTGACTGGTTAAAATATTGTAAGTTTTAACTAAAGAAAAAACACTTAATATAAAAATTATTGAGCCGCAAAAGCTTGAAATATAAGCATTATGAGAGAAATTAAAATCAGCAATAATCAAAATTGCATTTATAAAAATTGCAAAAATAAAAAGGTAAATCGCAAATTGTAAAAATTTACTTTCAGTAAATGGAACATAATTATTTATGTATGCTTTTGAGTTAAAATCAAAAATGCTAAAAGTGAGAATTGCTATTGCGGATACTGCAAGAAATAAAGGAATTTTTGCAAGAAAGAAATTTTTTTGGATACTTAAAAAACCTATTGCTGAAAATATACTAAGCAACCAAATTAGCACTGATAAATTTACGTGAATGGTAAGTGCTGATCTAAAAAAATCAATATGAGGAATTAAATTGGTGAAATAAGGTGATCTTCCAAGCACAAGGAAAATGGCGAAAATTCCTGAGATTGCAAGGGCAGTAAATCCAATAAAAAGCCAATATTTACTAAAATTTTTATTCATATATTGTTATATAATATTAATTTACAAAAACTATGAACGGAAATAAAAAAATTGCAATCTGGCTTTTGATTTCAGCCTTTTTAGTTTTAGCGATGGTGATTGTTGGTGGGCTTACAAGACTCACTGAATCTGGGCTATCTATTGTTTATTGGAAGCCAATTCACGGCACAATTCCGCCAATTTCTGATGCGGAATGGAATGAAGAATTTTCGCTCTATAAATCTTCACCTGAATATAAAATTAAAACTTATTCAATCAGCCTTGATGAATTTAAGTATATTTTTTGGTGGGAATATGCTCACAGATTACTTGGGCGAGTTGTTGGTTTAGTATTTTTTCTGCCGTTAGTTTATTTTTTATATCGCAAAGAAATTTCATTTTCTGAAAGCAAAAAATTTTTTGGAATCTTTCTTTTAGGCGGAATACAAGGGGTTCTAGGCTGGTATATGGTTCAAAGTGGGCTGATTGATAACCCAAATGTTAGCCATTTTAGGTTAGCAGCTCACCTTTCAATGGCTTTACTAATTTTCTGTTTACTTCTTTGGTATGCCCTTACTTACCTTGGTTTTCAAAAAGAAAAACATAATATTCATATTATAAAATTGAATAAAATAGTTAATTGGGTTTTGGTCTTGCTATTCATTCAAATTATTTATGGTGCATTTTTAGCCGGGCTTGATGGTGGCTTAATCTATAACACTTGGCCAAGTATGAATGGTGAATTTTTGCCGGAATATACTTTTGATAAAGGCTTAATCTCAGTTTTAGAAAATCTATCAGCTATTCAGTTTATTCATAGATGGCTTGCTTTTGCTGTGTTTGGAGCAATATTATTACTTTTAATTAAAAGTAAAAAAGCTTCAAAAAAAGAATTTGCACCAAAAAAACTTAGAAAAATTGCAAATATTATGCATATTTTAGTTTTTGTTCAGATAGTTTTAGGAATTTATACTTTGCTTTACCAAGTGCCGATTATAACTGCCTCAGCTCACCAAATAAATTCAGTGTTGCTTCTAGCGAGTGTAATTTATTACAAAAGATTGGTTAGTTAGCCTCACTCTCAGAAAAATATTTATTTACGAATCTCTCAAGCAACCATTGATAATTTCTGATATACTCAATTAAAACTTCTATAACTTGTCTTGAGTTATCATATTGCTTTGGAATGTAATTATGAAGCTCTGGGTGAATTTCAAAAAGGTGATTTGCCTCTGAAATATCATCGTGATGTTCAACTAAAACTCTAACTAAATCATCATAATAAATCGCACCTTCTTGCATTAATGGAAGGTAAATTTCTTTTTCCTCTTCACTAAAAGAGTTTACATCACCTTCATATTTTATGATTAATCTAATTGATTCCCTAACATTTTTCATTCTAGTAATGTTTTCTTCCTCATAACCAGTTTTATCTGAATTTGGTAGAGTGTAAATATGACGATAAATATCAAGAGAAGAGTTAAAAACGACATCAGAAATTGCGGATAAAACCTCTTCCGCATCTTTCAAAATGGGCTTTTTAAGTTTGAAAATTTTTTGTAATAATTTATTCACTAAATCACATACATTGGCAATTAACATCAACTGTGCCACCTGATAAATCACTCACGAAAGCATCAGCTGATATAAATAAAATAATGCCTATTGTTACAATTAAAAGCAAGCTCCAATGCACGCCCCCCCTTAAAGTTAAAAAACCAATCGCTAATATCGCGAAACTTGCAACAGCTAGTGCTACGCCACCGCAAAATAATTGCCTAATATCGCAAATTTTTCCAGCTAGTTCAGATTGGGCGGGATCAGAAAATGAAAGCTCAGGTATAAGCAAAAATAATATTGCTAAGTTGAAAAGAAAAATATTTTTGAAAATTAAATTCATAAATTTATGATATACATTCACATGCCTGAACAACCCCTGCACCTGCTGGTGGATTAAAAATTGCTTCTACCAAAATATTAGCTGAAATAAATATTACAATCCCAACTATTGTAGTTAGCAAAAGCCCCATGCTCAACTTTCCCTTGAACATCATAAAGCCAAGAATTGCAATGATTCCAGCAACTAAGCCAAGTGCTGCACCGCCACAAAACATTTGCCTAATATCGCAAATTTCTTCATAGAGAGTTTTCTCAGGAGGTTGAGTTGCAAGAACATCAAACGGAATAATAATAGCAATTACTAAACCAAAAATCAGCTTGCAAATTGTGTTAAATTGTAAATTTTTCATAACTTATTATACAACAAATTATTAGATTATTCTAACTTTTTAGTTTCTTTATTCAAAAAGATCAGCATGCGTGCCTGAAGCAGAAATAATCAAATCATTTACCTCTATTTTATATATCAAAAGCCAATCTGGCTCTATGTGTAACTCCCAATAGCCCTCCCAATTTCCTGTAAGTTTATGATTACGATACTTCATATGAAGGGGCTTTTTATATTGCAGAATATCTATAATTTCCTTAAGTTTTGATAAATCCTTTCCTCGCTTTTTTATTCTCTTAAAGTCTTTTTTGAAACTATTTTTATAAACTAAATTTAACATTTATGCCTCTAATTGCTTAAACATTTCTTCAACATTATTAACCCTAATTAATCCCTTACCTACTTCAATTTCTTCTATAGTTTTTCTGAGTCTTTTATTCGGCACTTTGCCCTCAAATGGCAGGCCGTTATGATTATTCACCTGCGCTATAAACATATTGACTGCCTCAGAGATTGAAAGCCCTACTTTAGCTAGGATTTTCTCTGCTTTATTTTTTGCTTTTGGTTCAACCCTTACATTTATTACTGCTGTTTTTGCCATAAAATTAACCCTTGTTAGTTTTTTAATATTGTATGACAAATGTCATACAAAAGCAAGCATTAAAATAGCTCAAATTTCTTATTGAAAAACCCCCGCATAGTTATATATGTGAATTTCTAGGTTAACCCTAGGCTTTTTAACTCAAATAGTTCGAGGTAATAAATTGACTAAACTACTTATAATCGGTGCGGGTGCTGCGGGAAGCGTTGTTGCTAAAAAAGCAGCTTTGAATGGTGATGTTTTTTCACAAATTCATTTGGCTAGTAGAACGCTTAGCAAATGTGAAAAAGTGCAGAAGGAAGCGGCCTTAATTAAAGGCTCTCGAGCGATTGAAATCTCGCAGGTGGATGCTGATGATTCTAAGCAAGTAGTTGCCCTTATAAATAAAGTTAAGCCTGATATTCTGGTGAATATGGCACTGCCTTATCAAGATTTACCAATAATGGATGCTTGTTTGGAAACAGGCGTTACCTATGTTGATACTGCAAATTATGAGCCTAAAGATGTTGCGAAATTTGAATATAGCTGGCAGTGGGCTTATCAAGAAAGATACAAAAATAAAAATTTACTTGCTGTTCTTGGTTGCGGTTTTGATCCCGGTGTAACGAATATTTTCTGTGCGTATGCTCAGAAACATTTATTTGATGAGATTCACTACATTGATATAATTGACTGCAATGCTGGTGATCACGGCAAGGCGTTTGCAACTAATTTCAATCCTGAAATAAATCTGCGTGAAGTTACGCAAGATGGAAAATATTGGGAAAACGGCAAGTGGGTTGATATTAAAGCACTTTCAATTTCAAAAATGATTAATTATCCTGAAGTTGGCGATAAAAAATCTTATCTAATTTATCATGAGGAGTTGGAGTCTCTAGTTAAGAATATCAAGGGCTTGAAGCGTATTCGCTTCTGGATGACTTTCTCTGATAATTACATCAAGCACCTTGATGTTCTGCAAAATATCGGAATGACACGCATTGACCCAGTAAAACATAATGGCGTTGAAATTATTCCTATTGAATTTTTGAAAACTCTATTGCCTGAGCCATCTTCACTCGCTGAAAATTATAGCGGAAAAACTTCTATCGGGTGTGTTATTCAAGGTGTTAAAAATGGCGAAACTAAGAAATATATTATTTATAATGTTTGTGATCACGCAATGTGCAATCAAGAAGTGAAAGCACAAGCAGTTTCTTACACAACGGGCGTTCCAGCATTAACTGGTGCGATTATGCTCGCAAAAGGCTTATGGAAAGGCAATGGCGTTATGAATGTTGAGGAGTTTGATCCAGATCCATTTTTGGCCGAGCTTGCAAAACAAGGTTTACCTTGGAAAGTTGAAGAATTAGCAGTTACAGATAAAGTCGAAACTTTGGCGGCTTGATTATGGACTTTAAGTTTAGTGTACCTTTAGTTTTTTTATCAAAAATTTTCTCCGTTGAAGAAATTTCTACAGCGGGTGGTGGGAAAGATATTGAAAAGTTAAAGGAAATGGGCGCAATAGAAACGAATAAAGATTATACTTTTCAAGCAGAAGAAAATTTATTTCTCAATCAAGGAAAATTTAGAAAATATAAAACTTCTTTTCTAAAATTTTTTAAGCGAAGGGTTTATATCGCTTATCTTAATAATGGTAAGCCAAATCAAAAGTGGTATTTGTGTGAAAAATTAAAGTAAATCTTACTTGTCATCCCTGCGGAAGCGGGGATTCAAAAATCAAAATTAACCCTACAAAATCTTACCTAGAAAATAAGATAATTTTTCAGAGATTTTTTCAAAAAAGCTTGCTTCTTCAATATCACTAGAGGCAAATAAAGGCCACTCCTTCACCTTTGAGCCATCAGCATATAGAACTAAATTTCCTATTTTATCGCCTTTGGTAATTGGTGCGGTTAAAGGCTGTTTATATTGAGCCTCTAATTTATAATTAGTGCGGAATTTCTCAGATTTTTTAAGCAGAATATCAACTGGAACATTGCTTGAAAGTGGCAATTCCTTTACTTTTCCGCCCCAAACTTTTGCTGTATCAATAACTTCATCTTGATTATATAATCTTAGATTTTGAAATTGATTAAAGCCATACCATAATAATTTTTCGGCTGAAGTAATTCTGTCCCTCATTGTTTTAAGGCCGTTTACAACCGCAATAACTCTTCTACCTTTTTGAATCGCTGAGGAAATAATTCCATAGCCAGCACTAGCAGTATGCCCTGTTTTTAAGCCATCAGCACCTAAATTCGGCCTATAAAGCAGAACATTTCTATTCATCTGCTTTATTTTATTATATGTGAATTCAGTTTCACTATAATAATGATAATATTCTGGAAAATTTGTAATTAAAGATCTTGCTAAAATAGCCAAATCTTTAACGCTTGCAAAATGCTCTGGGTGAGGCAAACCATTAGAGTTTTTGAAATTAGAATTCTTCATTCCTAGTTTTTGAGCGTATAAATTCATTTCCTCAGCAAATGCTTCTTCACTTCCGCTTAAACCCTCAGCAACACAAGTTGTAGCATCATTACCAGATTGAATAATTATACCACGCAATAAATCTTCTAAGCGAACATTTGAACCTTGCTCAATAAACATTCTTGATCCTTCCATACTTCTTGCATTTGCTGAAACTGCGAAGGTGTCATCTAAAGAAATTCTACCCTTTTTAATATAATCAAACACTATGTAAGAGGTTAAAACTTTTGTCATTGAAGATGGGCCAATTTTTACATCAGCATTTTTTTGATATAGAATATCACCCGTTTGGAAATCCATTAAAACTGCGTAAGGAGCATCAGATTGAAAATTTACTTGCGAATAAGCTGAATTAGAAACTAATAAAAGATAAAAAAACGCAAGGAAAAATAAAGATTTTATAGAATTTCTCATATTATTAAAGAACTAGGATTATAAAATTAGGCATTAATAAAGTAGATATATAGGAATTA
The DNA here is from genome assembly GCA_033762595.1 of Rickettsiales bacterium. Taxonomy (NCBI): domain Bacteria; kingdom Pseudomonadati; phylum Pseudomonadota; class Alphaproteobacteria; order Rickettsiales; species Rickettsiales bacterium. The sequence continues at coordinate 17,819 of JANRLM010000098.1, read as the reverse complement.
TCTCATCTTTACTCTTAGTGTCACCCCGCATTTATTGCGGGGTTAACCAAAAAACATGCTCAACCTTAGGTTTTGAGAAGATTTCAACCTTTAACCCCGCAATAAATGCGGGGTGACAATTTTTGGTTAAGTGACTATTATCTTATATTATTTATCAACGCTGAAAATCTTTATAATAAAGCATTTTGCAGATGCAAAAGATTTATTTAGTTAAAAAAGCTTCCTTATATCCTGAGTTTTGTAAAGATTTAAGAGCTTCATTAGCGGTTGCTAGATTTTCAAAGCCAGTAACTCTCACCCTATAAAACATAACACCATTTACTTGAGCTTCTTGAATCTCAGCATTTTTATAATCGCTTAATTTTGAAAGCAATTCTTCAGCTTTTTTCTTGCTTGAAAAAGCCCCAAGCTGAATTGCACGCCACTTAATTGATTCAGTTTTTTTATTATTAAAATCATAAGTTACTTCTTTTTCAGGATTTTTTTGCTTTAGAGCTTCAGCATATCTAATCGATTTTGGCTTGTTTTTTTCTTCAACTACTTCCGCTGGAACCCATTTTTTATTACCTTCTTGGTTTGAAGATGATTCTACTTGGGCTTGGGAAGCTGCTTTTTTCACTTCTGATTTCTCCTCTGCCTCTTTCTGGCTTGAAGATGACTTTGTTGATTTTTGCGAAGATGACGCCGTATCTACTTGGCTTTTGAGTTGGTTTGAGATCAGCTCTCGATCTTCTAGGCTGATCGAAACCGAGTCCAAGGCTTTAAGGCTTTCTTCTCGGTTAAATTCAACCATAACTTTTGCACTACCTTGAGCGTAAAAACCAAGCTCTTTTGCAGCAGCCTCTGAAACATCAATAACTCTACCCTTTACAAAAGGCCCTCTATCATTAACTCTAACATTTACCTTTTTGCCATTTTCAATATTTGTTACCGTAACTATTGAAGGAAGTGGCAAAGTTTTGTGAGCTGCCGTTAAAAAGTTTTTGTTAAATAACTCACCATTTGCAGTTAAGCGATTATGAAATGAGCCACCATACCAAGAAGCTCTACCAACTTCTTGAAAATCTGGCTTTGGAATTGCCGGAATATATTTTACACCCTCAACTGAATAAGGTTTGCCAATTTTGAATTCTGGCTTTGGTTTTGGTGTGCAAGCATTTATAAGGTTTGCAATCAAAACCAATATAACTAAAGAGCAAATTTTATTCATTCTAAACCTCATTAAGTAGTTTGAAATTATCTTTTGGCTGACATACTCAACTCATCAGCAATCATACCAACGCTTGTTGCGAAGTAGGTTGATCTATTCCAATCCATAATATTTTTGAAATTTTTATATACAAGATAAACTTCACTTCCATTTCCATTTTCACCATCAACATCTATTAGTGATGCATTATAATCAGGGTGAGGAAGGCTTTTCTTATCAATATTTTTAACGCCCAATTTTAGCCACTCAGAAATTTTTTTAGTTTTATCTCTGCCCATTAAATTTTTATTGAAATTTTTTGGAATAGAAACTCTATTTCCCCAGCCAACATTTCCTTCCCAGCCGAGAGAACTTAAATAATTTGCTGCCGATGCGAAAATATCTGCTTTAGTGTGCCAAATATCTTTTCTACCATCTTGGTTGAAATCATAAGCATGTCTTGCAAAAGTGGTTGGCATAAATTGACATTGCCCCATTGCACCCGCCCAAGAGCCCTTGAAATTATCTTTATCTATGTGGCCATCTTGTAAAATTTTGAGAGAATATAATAACTCATTTTTGAAGAAATCCCTTCTTCTACCCTCATAAGCTAAACTAGCGAGAGATCTTGGAATGTAAAAATCCCCAGTATAACCGCCAAAATTTGTTTCAATACCCCAAAGCGCTACGATAAATTCTTTTTGAACACCGAATTTCTTTTCAACTTGAGAAAGTAAATTATAGTTCTCTTTTAGTTTTTGCTTGCCCTCACTAATTCTTTGCTTTGTAACCGCCCTTTCTTTGTAATTTGCGAATCTAAAATCGCCCCTTCTTTCTGGCTGTTTAGTATCAAGTTCAACTACTTTTTTGTTGAGCGTAATATTTTCAAATGCATCATCAAATGTTGCAGATGAGATACCATTTTTACTAGCTTCCCGCTTAAAACCATCTAGCCATTTGGAAAATCCTTCCTCAGTAACTTCTTCCTGCTTATATAAAGAGCAAGATGAAATAATTATTGAAATCGCTAAAATTTTAGAAATATTTTTTATCATAATTTTTTGCTGTGCCTATTATAGAAAATTTAATAACTGGAAAATTATCAATTCCAGAAGAATTAAATGCAAAACCTATCACAACACGTAAAATTGAAATTTCTAGTGGTGCGATAAAACATCTACCGAATTTTTTAGAAAATTATTTCTCTAATAAAAAAGATATAAAAATCGCAATCGTTAGTGATGATAGAACCCACCTTGTTGCAGGTGCAGCTTTGGAATCTATGCTTGCAAGTAATAAGCAATTTCAAGTTTATTCAGTAATTATCCCAGATAATATTAATGCAAGCATTGAAAATGTTGACTTGGTAAGTGCTTACTCCGCAAATTGTGATTTGCTAATAGCGGTTGGCTCTGGCACGATAAACGATTTATGCAAATATTCCTCCTATAAAATGGGGAAGGATTATATTGTTGTTCCAACTGCACCTTCGGTTAATGGCTATACTTCTTCAACGGCATCTATTGAAGTTGAGGGGCTTAAAAAGTCTTTAGAGGCCCACCTACCAATTGCCATTTTTATGGATATTGATATTTTAGTGCTTGCCCCTGAAAGGCTTATAATCTCTGGCTTTGGGGATAGCTTGGCAACTTACACTGCAAGGGCAGATTGGCTACTTTCAAATTTTGTTTTCGGCACGAAATATAATGAATTTATTTATGATATTCTTAAAGATGAATTTTCTAATTTATTAAAAGTTTCTAATAAAATTCTCGCACGAGATTTTGAGGCGATGAAAACCCTCTCTCGTGTTCTAATTCTCTCAGGTTTTGGAATGCATTTAGCAGGCTCATCAGCACCTGCAAGCGGGGCGGAGCATCTTATTTCCCACTATATTGAAATGATGTATAAAGAGGAGATCCCGCACACTTACCACGGCGAACAAATTGCAGTAACCACTATTGCGGTCGCAAAATTGCAAGAGAAAATTCTGCAATTAGATGAATTGCAAATCAACCCAATTATTCATACGCAACGGCCAATTCTTAAAAATTTTGGTGAGGAAATTGGTGCAAAATTAATTTCAGAAATTAAAAATAAGGAAATTGGCGATGCAAAATGTGAAGAAATTAATCGCAGATTAAAATCTGAGTGGAAAAATCTTAGAGAGAAAATTTTATCTCATTATATATCAGCCGATGATATTGAAGATAAATTAAAACATATAAAAGGGCCTTTCACATATAAGCATCTTGGCTGGAATAATGAGCAATTTCAGAATGCATTTTATAATTCAGTATTCCTCAGAAACCGCTTCACATTTTTAGATTTAGCAATGGGCTTAATTGGAAAATTTGATATGAAAATATGAAAACTAGCTGGCTTTTGCAGCTTTTTCTTGAGTTTTCTTAATTCTCTTTCTTAAGATTTTAGCTTCATCAGAAAGGTTTTTAGATGCAGCATTTAATAGATAAGCATCAATACCGCCGTTTTTCTCAATGGTTCTAATCGTGCTTGCAGCAACAGAAAGCCTAATTGAGCTATTTAGCGTATCGCTAAAGAAAGATAAAGTTTGCAAATTAACATTAAAAGTTCTTTTAGTTTTAATGTTAGAGTGAGAAACTTTATGACCAACAGAAAGTTTCTTATTTGTAATTTTGCATCTTGCAGGCATTTTCTTTACCAAATATTCGTTAATTAAGGGTTTTATTACTGCTTTTTTGCAGTTAGTCAATAGGTTTTTAAGGTTAAAAACCTACTCTAATTATAAAACATAGATTTTAGCTCCTTAAACGCCAATTGTCACCCCGCACTTGTTGCGGGGTTAATGGGTAAAAGTGTTCCTAGACCTAAGTTTTGAGCGTGTTTTATATTTAACCCCGCAACAAGTGCGGGGTGACAATTTTCTGTAAAGCTATATTTAGTGAACACTCCTTAAAAATCCCTATTCTTATTATAAGCGTCTGTTTCCCTTTGTCTTTTGAGTTCCTCTTGGTGCTTTTTTTCTGCTTCGGCTTCTGATTTACTAAGGAAAACTTTACCAACGCCAATATCGCCTAAATCACCCAGAAAATCCAAATTATTTAATGCAAGATTTTTGAGATTATATTCTTTGTTGAGATGCTCTTCAATCACTTTGCTTTCCTCATTAACATCGGCAAGAATTGCCTCCAAATGATTTTTTGCCCCCTTTTCAGAAGGGTTATATTTTATGTGCAATTCTTCCTGCAGTGGAGAATGTTTTTCTTGCCAATCTGATATTTCAGATTTTACTTCTGGTTTAGATTTAATGGCGTTTTTTAATTTTTCTTCACTCACAAAAACAAGTTTTATTTACAATATACCAACATTCAGGTAATATTTCAAAATGAATTATCCGAAATTTATACATCTTAGATTACACAGCTCTTATTCCCTCTCTGAGGGGGCAATTAAAGTTGAAGAAATCGGCAAATTATGTGCCAAAAATAATATGCCGGCTGTTGCAATTACTGATTCAGGAAATCTATTTGGATTGCTTGAAACCGCGATCTATTCTGCAAAATCTGGCGTGCAGTTAATCGCAGGGGTTGAGGCAAATTTCACTTATCAGAGAGAGGAAATTCCTCACAAAAACCTATCGCAAAGCCCTTATAATAAAATCCTTCTGCTCGCTAAAAATGAGGCTGGATACCTAAATTTACTTAAACTTGTGAGTGATAGTTTTTTGAAAAGCTCAGATAAAGAAAACCCAGTTATTACACTTGCAGAGCTTCAAGAAAATCACAATGGAATTATCTGTTTAACTGGTGGTTTTAATGGCGTTTTAGATAGAAATATTAGAGATGGCCAAAAAGAAAAAGCTGAAGAAATTTTGGATAATTTACATCAAATTTTCGGCTCAAGATTATATATTGAATTAAATCGTTTGGGGCAGGAAAAGCAAGAAATGGTTGAGGAAGAATTACTCCGCTTGGCATTGCTAAAAAATATCCCGATAGTTGCCACAAATAATGTGATGTTTGCAACCCCTGAAATGTATGAAGCACAGGATATTTTAATGTGTATCGCACAGGGCAACAAGGTGAATGATGCGAATCGCAGAAGATATTATGAATCGCAATATTTCAAATCGCAGGAAGAAATGGCGGAGGTTTTTTCTGATCTGCCAGAAGCTTTGGAAAACTCAGTTAAAATAGCAATTTCTTGTAGTTTCTCACCGAAAGAAGTTGCACCAATGTTGCCTAAATTCCCAACTCTTGGTGGGCGTTCTGATGAAGAAGAGCTCCGCGATGTCGCCTTCAAAGGCCTATGCAAAAGGCTGAATTTAAGTGAGGAAGAAGGAAAAAATTTAATCAATAACAATCAACCATCAACAATCAACCATCAACTAAAAGAATATTTTGATCGCTTAGAATTTGAAATTTCGGTTATTTGTAAAATGGAATTTCCGGGATATTTTTTGATAGTTTCTGATTTTATAAGATGGGCGAAGCATAATAATATTCCAGTTGGCCCCGGTAGAGGCTCTGGTGCTGGTTCTGTGGTTGCTTACGCTCTTGAAATTACTAATCTTGATCCGCTTCGTTTTGGGCTACTTTTTGAGAGGTTTCTAAACCCTGAAAGGGTATCAATGCCTGATTTTGATATAGATTTCTGCCAAGAAAGGCGTGGAGAAGTTATTGATTATGTTCAGCAAAAATACGGCACTGATAAAGTTGCACAAATCATCACCTTCGGAAAACTCCAAGCTAGAGCGGTTTTGCGAGATGTAGGCAGGGTGCTTGATATTCCATATTCAGTTACGGATAGAATTTGTAAAATGGTTCCTTTCAACCCTGTTGAGCCAGTTACCCTTGAAAAAGCCGTTGAGATGGATCCCGATTTACAGCGGGAGAGGAAATCTGATCCAACAATCGCACATTTAATTGATATAGGACTCAAGCTAGAGGGTATGCACCGCCACGCCTCAACGCACGCAGCAGGCGTTGTGATAGGTGCGAAGCCACTTGTAGAGATTGCCCCACTTTATTCTGATGGACAATCTTCAATGCCAGTAACCCAATATTCAATGAAATATTGCGAAGCAGCAGGGCTTGTAAAGTTTGATTTTCTTGGGTTAAAAACTCTCACTCTCATTTCAAAAACTATTGAAATGATAAAGCAAAATGAAAATGTTGAGATTGATATTGATGCAATCCCGCTTGATGATAAAAAAACTTATGAAATGCTTGCAGAAGGCAAAGGTGTTGGCGTGTTCCAGATGGAATCCGCAGGTATGCGAGATTCAATGCGAAAAATGAAGATTGACTCCATTGAAGATATAATCGCGTTAATCTCGCTTTATCGCCCAGGGCCGATGGAAAATATTCCCAAATATATTGCGTGCAAACTTGGCAAAGAAAAGCCGGATTATATGCACCCAATCCTTGAAAACTGCCTAAAAGAAACTTACGGCGTAATTATTTATCAAGAGCAAGTTATGCAAATTGCCCAAATTATGGGCGGTTATACGCTTGGTGGTGCGGATTTACTCCGTCGTGCGATGGGTAAAAAAATCAAATCTGAGATGGACGCCCAATGTGAAAAATTCGTTACAGGTGCAGTTGCAAATAAAATTGATAAGAAAAAAGCCGAAGAAATTTTTGAATTAGTTGCGAAATTCGCAGGCTATGGTTTTAATAAATCTCACGCTGCTGCATATGCTGTAATTGGCTATCAAACGGCTTATCTAAAAGCACATTACCCAGCGGAATTCCTCGCTTGCTCAATGAATCAAATGTTCACAGATACTGATAAATTGCTTCTTTTTCGTGAGGAAGCTCGCAAATTAAATCTTGAAGTTCTACCCCCAAATATTAATAAATCCTCCGCATATTTTATCGTAGAAAAAACTCCAAATGGCAAAAAAGCAATCCGCTATGCGTTAGGTGCATTAAAGAATGTAGGGGTTGATGCTATGATTGAACTAGTTAAAAATCGTGAAGATTTGCCTGCCAAGAAATTCAAATCAATTACTGAATTTGTAAATAATGTTAGTGCAAATGTTGTGAATAAAAGGCAAATCGAATCTCTTGCAATGTGCGGTGCATTTGATGAAATACACGAAAATAGAAAACAAATTTTTGAAGAAGCACAAATAATTTGCAAATTTAACCAAGCAATTATTGAAGAAAGAAACGCTCCTCAAGTAAGCCTTTTTGGCGGCTTTGATAATAACTCAGAATCTATCAGAGAGATAAAATTCAGCAAAATTTCTGATTGGAATGATAAAGAAAAAACCCAAAAAGAGTTTGAGGCAATCGGCTTTTTCCTTGAAAATCACCCTGTAAAATCATATCTCAAAATTCTACCTAAAGAAGTTTTCACACTGGTTGAAGCCCTTGAGGATAAAGTTCCAATTTCATCAGCCCCGCAAATTAATGAAGAAACTGGCAAAAGAATTTATCAAGCTGGTATTAGAATGAATTTAATTGGCGTTGCAAGCCGTGTTGTGCATCGCTCTCGTGCTGGAAAAAGATTCACTTATTTCAACCTTTCTGATCCAACTGGAATGACTGAAATAAACATCTTTGAAGAAAACCTTATCAATAAAGCCCGCGATTTGCTTGAATCTTCTGAGGCTCTCGTTGTGAATGTTGATGCAAGGCGTGATGAAGGCGGTTTTAGAATTATCGCAAATGATATTGCAACCGCACAAGATTATTTTTCTAAGCAGGAAATGGTAGCTGAGATTGAAATTTCAGCAGAACAGCTTAACAATTTAGATTTCAAAACATTAAAAAATAATAGCGAAAATGACAATGATTTTGATAGAATTTCATTAATTCTAAATGTCAAAACTGAAAATGGAATAATGGTTAAAATCAAGCTGCCGCAAGGTGTTCACCTGAATCGAAAATTCCTCGCCGCAAATGATAATCTAGAAATCCGAACACATAATATTTATAAGAAATAATGCAATTTGATATTTCAAAATTCACCTCTCGTGGTGAAATTGTAAAATTAATTAAACCAAATGGAATAGGCTTAGAGCTTGGTGTTGCAAAAGGTAAATTTTCTGAAAAACTACTAGAAAAATCTTCACTTAAAAAATTATATAGCATTGATGCTTACGCTGGCGATAGAGGCCACGATGAAAATGAATTTTTAGAAGCACAATCTCGGTTAAAAAAATTTGGCAAAAGAAGTGAAATTATTAGAGCAAAATTTTCTGATGCTGTTAAAAATTTCCCTGATGAATATTTTGATTTTATCTATATTGATGGCTACGCCCATACAGGCCAAGATGAAGGCAGAACCCTATATGAATGGTTTCCAAAATTAAAAATCGGGGGAATATTTTCAGGTGATGATTATAGCCCAAAATGGCAGAAAAATGTTGAAATCATTGATGAATTTGCGAACAAATTTAATCTAAAACTACATATTATTAAAGATTGGAATTCTCATCATTCTTGGCTGGTTACAAAGAACAAATCACTTTTTTATCGCAATGCTTAAGCCATCATCTGTTGGCAGAATTACTGATTCAAATTTTTCTTTATCAGCAAAATTTTTGTTGAATTCTAGCATTGCATTTAAGATTTTTGGGTTCTGCTTTTTTGCTTCTTCTGCATCAAAAACTGCATTAAATAAAAATGTGTTATCTGCAATTATAAGTCCTCCACTCCTTACATTTTGATAAGCCCACTCTAAATATTCAGGGTAGCCCTGTTTTTCTGCATCAATAAAAACCATATCAATTGGTTTAGAATAAAAATCTTCTAGCAAGTTTTTTTCAGCTAAATTTTTATGTGCATCACCAATAATTATTGAAATTTTATTTTGTAAATTTGCATTTTTGATATTTTGCTTGGCAATTTCTGCAACCTTCTCATCAATTTCAAAAGTAAAAATTTTGCCTTTATCACTAATTACTTCAGCCATTGATATTGCAGAATAACCAGCCAGAGTTCCAAACTCAACAATGCGTTCAATTTTATTTAATTTAATTAAAAATTTAAGAATTTTTGCCTCATTAAAATTTAGATTTATAGAGCGTAAATTATTATCAAATATACTCTGTTTAACCGCCTGCAAGGCTTGAGATTCCTCATTTTTATAGAGGTTATAAATATAGTTATTTCTATCTAAATTATGGGTATTCCTTAGCGACATAATGGTTTTTCTTGCTTTTTTAATGATTTTATCATATAATTCAATTGTTTAATTATACTAATTAATTTAGTGTTTTTGCTTTTTATTTACGCTAGGCATTCTAGGTGAACAAAATTTTAGCCTAGTTAAATCTATGTGAATTTTGTGAATCCGCAGAATAACGAAGCGTAAGTAAAAATGAAAAATACTAAAAATGGCTTTTGAAACTTCACAGATAAATCCTTATGCAAATAATGGGGGCATTAGAAGCATAAGTGGTTTTAATAATGCAAGCCAAGCTAGCAATAAGCCCTCTTTGCTGGAGCAAATTACCAGCGAAGAAAATGATGATAAAAAATCTGAAGAGAAAAAGAAAGCCAGTAAATCGGAGAGAAAAGATTCCGTTTCACTATCTGAAAACGCTTTAGAAAGAATTCTTAATTCTCAAATTGAAGAAAAAAACTCCTCAAATCAGCAAGATTTTTCAAGGGTTACAGCTAATATTGAAAAGCTTACGGATTTATCCATAGAATTTCGCGGTAGAAATGAATTAGCAAAAACGAGAAATATTCCTGAAAACGAAATTGCAATCCAAGAAAATATTAGAAATCAAATCTCGCAAATAATTGGCGAAGAAGAAATTTCTGATGAAGAAATTATCGCAATCGCTGATGAAACTATAAAGCAATTTTCTTTTGAAGCCCCTGCCCTTTTGGAAAACCTATCCAATAATAACATTACAGGAAGCCAATTTGCAAGGCTTGATAGAATAAATACGGCACTCAACAAAGCTAATGGCTTTGGAATTGATGCGATAAATAATCAAGATGTTTTAGAAATAAAACAAGTTTTTACAAATAGTTTAGATGAAATTGGCGATAGAAAATTGAGCGAAGAAGAAGTTTCAATTCTTACGCAAATTCAAAAAGAAATTTCAGATATTGAAGATTATAAATTCAATATCAGAGATTCAATTGGCCCAAATGGCGTGGTGGTTTAGAATTGATATAATATTCTAAATATGATATTAAATTTCAAAAAAGTTATATTATGAACTTGGATTTATCAAACGAAATTGAGAATAATATCTTTAATAAAATTGAAAGTGGCTTATATAAGTCAGCGAATGAAATAATCACTAAAGCTTTAGTGCTTTTAGATAGGCAAGAAGCCCAAAAACTTCAAATAGATAATTTAATTAATGAAGCAGAAGAATCTTTTTCTAAAGGAAATTTTCTTACTTCCTCTCAATTCAAATCTAAAATTAGTCAATTAACAAATAGTCTTAATGAGTAAGAAAATTGACTACACAATTTCAGATAAAGCAGATGAAGAAATAGAATCAATTTATCTTAGAATTGCTGAATTTAATAGGCAATCAGCAAATAATTTAGTAGAAAAATTTGTGTATATATTTGAAACCCTTACGATTTTTCCCTTCTTAGGTCGCTCTAAACCTGAATTTACTAATAAAGATTGCTTATGGATTAATATTGAAGGATACTGGGTTGCATACAAATATAAAAAGAATAACATAGAAATTCTAAGAGTTCTAAGCTCATATATGGATATTCCAAATAGATTTAATAATTAAAAAAATGACAGAAATTATAGGAATGATTGCTGGGGTTTTAACTACAATGAGTTTTATTCCGCAAGTTATTAAAGTGTTAAAAACCAATGATACTAAATCAATTTCCTTGATGATGTATTCTATTTTTTCAACTGGCGTTGCTTTGTGGCTTGCTTACGGCATTTTGATTGAAAGCCCCTCAATTATAATTTCAAACTCAATTACGCTGCCATTAACGATAATAATTCTTTTCAAAAAAATCAAGAATCAAGATTAGCAGTTATATAATTTCTTCCATCTGGATTAATCTTTTTAAGTTTCTCAACTGCCTTTTGTTTGAGTGTATAATTTTTAGTTTCATTCTTTTCAATAATCAGCGATAAATAAGCTTTCGCAAGACTTTCAGAGGGTTTATTTAACCATAATTTTTCAATTTTAGATTTGGCGATATTAGTTTTTTGATTCATCAAACTAATTTCTGCAAGCATTAAAATTGCATCTTCATTTTCTGAATTATAGGAAATAGATTTTAATAAATTTCTAAAGCAAATTTCAATATTTTCATCGCTTAAAAATCTATTTTCCTTAACCTCTTTTGCCATTTCAAAATAGATATTCGAAAGCTCATTATCCGCAGAAAAATTATTATTTTTATCAGAAAAGAAAAAATATTTTCTTTTATATTTCTTCAAAAATTCTTCAGCTTTTTGCCAATTTCCAGCTTTTTTATATAAAGCAAGCAGGCTTTGTGCGCCGTTTTTAATATTTGGTTTTAGCTTGTAAGCATCCTCCGCATATTCAATTGCCCTATTAATATCACCTTTAATAAAACTAGAATTTAGTAAGCCTTGCGTTGCGAAAAATCTTGTTGAATCCTGCTCTAAAAGTTTTTGATAATTCTTTTCTGCTAAAAGCAAATTGCCATCATTTTGAGCAATAGAAGTTTCTAAAATATCTCTGATTATTGCTATATTTTTATTAGTTTTATGATTGATTTGCAATTTACTGGAATATTTTTTTGCCGTTTCATTATCACCGCTAAGTAAGGCAGAAACGCTATATTGCAAATTTTCTAAATTTTTATTTAGTATGTTTTTTTCTAATCTTTTTGAAAAGAATGATGGAAAACCCAAAATAAACTTAAATAGATTATAAATTAAATAGAGAATTAAAAATAATAAGAAAAAACTTAATGCAATGAAGAAAACTGAGGTTTCAATTTTATATCCAAGCCATAAAACATCAACTTTTCCATCAAATAAGGCAAACCAATTTGCAAGCAAAATGATTACTAAAACCGCAATAATTGTTGTTAAAATTTTTGACACTGAGTAAAAATTTATTGTGCCGGAAGTTTTGGCATATTCTTAAATTCTTCTGATTTTTTGAGTAAGTCAATAACTTCTTTATTCGGCTTTAATGTATTATCTTCAGGTTTTTTAACTTTTTCTTCTTCAGTTTTGTTGAAGATATTTTTCTGTAAATCCATAAAGATAGAATCAGGAACTGATTTTTTATGCCCCGGCGTATCACTTTTCTTAAGTAAAATTATATCCATTCTATTATTTATTTGGGATTCCGGCCTTCTTCTATCAAATGGGATATTATCAGCCCTGCCTTCAACCCTTGAAACCTGCTCAGGTTGCAAGCCATTTTTTTCAAGATAATTTCTGGTAGCGTTTGCTCTATCGGAAGAAAGCTCCCATTTAGTATAATTTGCATCAACGCCAGATAAAGGTTGTGAGCTTGTATGCCCAACAAAGGCAATATTATTTGGAACATTTTTAATAATTTTAGAAAGCTCAGTTAGTGCAATTTTGAGGTTATCCCTCATTTCCGCACTATTATCCTTGAACATTGAATTGCCATTTATGTCTTTAATTTCAATCAGTAAGCCTTCTGGTGTTCTTTTAATTTCAACTGCACCATTTTCAATCCTTCTATTTTGAATCATATCTTGAATAGTTGCATTGATTGCTTTTTGATGTTCATCAAATTCTTCATCGCTTGAGGATTTTTGATTATCTTCATTGGTCATTGTGCTTGGTGGGCTTGATTCACTGCCCTGCCCTTTTTTATCTGTAGAAACTTGATTTACGATAATTTGAATTTGTTCGCTATCAACTTCATCAGTGTTTTCCTCAAGTTTTTTTGTAACTTTTGTTATTGGGCCTGACGGAACACCACCAAAAACCACACCTTTATTAGTATTTTTATCAGCACCGATACCATCTGATAAAGCTGATTTACCGCCACGAAAACCGATACCCATTTCATCTTTAACACCAACCGTTGGTGCAAAATAATCCGCTAAACCCGCCAAATTTTCAGCTTCAGTTGCATTAAGAAGCCACATAAGTAAGAAGAAAGCCATCATAGCCGTTACAAAATCCGCGTAAGCAACTTTCCAAGCACCGCCGTGATGCCCACCGCCTTCAATCTTATAAACTTTCTTGATAATATTTCCGTTGTTCTTGGCCATAATTTATTTTTAGGAAATAGGGGTTAGGAATTGGTAGTTAAACATAGGATTATAAATCTTATTTACTATTCTCTATTCCCTATTTCCTAAATCCTAATTACCAAATCCCTTTCTATCAACAAATAACTCACATCATATCAGTTTTTGCGTCTTTATCCCAGATGAGTGGATATTTTTTTGCATCAAATAATTGAAAATGCCACCATTCATTTTTATAAAAATCCCAACCAGATGCACTCATTATTCCAAGTAAAATCATACGATTTTTTATTGCCTCTGTCGAAATATTTTCATTTTCAGTTAAGTATGAAAGGGGGGTGAAAGCATCAAATGCAGTTCCCATATCAAGTTCATTATTATTTTTGTCAAGCAGGGTCAAATCAACTGCAACGCCCCTTGAATGGGCTGAGCCCCTTTCTGGGTGTGCTAAAAAATTTGGATCTGGTGTGTGATTCCACAAAATATATTGTGCCTCTGCAGGGCGGAATGCATCAAAAATTTTTATCTTAAATCCAAGTTTTTCTGCAAATTTTTGGGCTAATTTTAGCTTCTCAAAAGCCTCAGAATGCAAATAACATTTAGGCTTTTTATAAACAATTTCTCTAGTAAAATTATCTTTAGATGCGTATTTCAAATCAATCAAAAACCCATCTTTTTCTGTGATTTCTGTGAGCATAAAATAGTTGATAGTTGATGGTTGACGGTTGATGGTTTTGTTCTGTTATAGGAAGTAAGTTAAAACTCTAAAAAACTATCAACCAATTAGCCAGCCTTGCTTTTTGCGATTAATTTTCTGATGCGAGCATTTTCTTTTTGGCCGTCAATAACCTCAGATTTAACTCTATTATATCCAAATGGATCAACTAAAGATTCTAAGAAGCTCCCCGGTTCAGTGCCTAATATTGATGATCTATTTTTATAATCTTCCTCAACTAATTCTCTAATATTTCTTTTTGCTTTTAGTGCTTTAGATTTCTTCAAAATTTTTATCTCAAGCGGTGAGAAATTATTTTCATTTTCTGAAATTTCTGATTCACCGAATAAAGCAACCAGGCTTTCCTCTGCGTTATATTTTTCAAATTTTTTCTTTTTAGCTGATTGTGGTTCTGGCAAATCAAAAGATATATCTTCAGGGATAATTAATTTTGATTTTGGCTCAACCATAAATTCATCTGGGGCATCTTGTTTAACACCCAGATTTTTTCGGATAATCGCCCTTGAGCAAGAGGTTTCAAGCATTAAAACCAAAAGCAAAAAAGGAATAAAAATTTTATTATTTAGTTTCATTTTTATTCTCAAAAAAAAGTGAATAAATAATTAGCACACAAGCACCAATAAATATGCAAGAATCCGCAATATTAAAAGCTGGCCAGTGATAATTTTTGTAATGAAAATCAAAAAAATCTGCCACCGCACCAAAACGCAATCTATCAATAATATTACCAACTGCACCGCCGATAATTGTTGCAAAACCTGTCATTTCAAAATTAGTTTTTGCTTTGCTTAAAAAATAGCATAGCAGTAAAATTATTATTGAGGAAGTAGTAAGAAAGAAATAATTACTTTTTGCAAATTCTTGAAATAAACCGAAGCTAATTCCTTTATTCCAAACCATAACATTATTATAAAAACTTGTTATGATAACCAGTTTTTTCTCAGGCATATTATAGATTTCAAGCATATAATATTTATGAGCTTGATCCAAAAAAATGCAAAATAACGCGATTATTATTCCTCTAATTAGCATTAAATTTTTTGTAAAAATTTTTAACATCTTCTGAAATTTGCGTTTTTAATTCATCTATTGAATTAAACTTAATTTCGTTCCTTACAAATTCTAGTAACTCAAGTTTGATTTTTTTGCCATAAATATCTTCTGAAAAATTTGGAATATGAATTTCTATCAAAGGCTTTGTTAAATCAAAACTTGGTCGAACGCCAATATTTGTGAGTGCTTTATAAGATTTTCCCTCTATAAATAAATTACAAAAATATACGCCGAATTTTGGAATTATAAAATCATCAAAATCTAAATTAGCCGTTGGAAAGCCTAGTTTTCTGCCTTCACCCCTGCCTTTTATTACTTCACCCGAAATAATATAATTCCGCCCCAACATCTTGAAAACTGCTTGCAGATTACCCTTTTCAATCTCAGTCCTTATATTTCTTGAGGAAAATTTGTTATTATTTTCATCATTTTTAAGAGAAATACTAAAATATTCAAACCCCGATTTTTTTGAGAAATCCGTGAGTAAATTTTTATTTCCAACTCTATTTTTACCGAAAATAAAATCCTCACCTGTTACCACAATATTTGAATTTAATTTTTTAACTAAAATTTCTTCAATAAAATCTTCTGCAGAAATACTTGCGAATTCTTGATTAAATTCAGCATTAATAAGAAAATCTAAGCTATAATTTTCTAAAATTTCTGCTTTAAGATTTTTATTTGTGATGCGATAATTTTTCAAATTTTTTGAGAAAAAAGAAATTGGGTGTGGCTCAAAAGTTAGAATTCCAAGTTTGAATTTTTTTTCATCTGCAATTTTTTTGGCAAAATTTATAAGCTCTTGATGCCCCTTGTGAATACCATCAAAATTGCCGATTATAATGATTTTCTGGTAATTATAATCAAAATTTTCTAATGAAAAAATTTTCATTAATCACCTTGTCTTTTTAATTTTAGCAGAAGTAAAATTGGTGCGCTAACATAAATTGAGGAATATGTTCCAACCAAAACTCCAAAGAAAATTGCAAAACTGAAGCTGAATAAAGCGTCCCCACCCAATAAAATCAATGCAAGCAGAGCCACTAAAACCGTTGAAACGGTTAAAATTGTTCTTGATAAAGTTTCATTCAAACTATTATTAATAATCTCAGAAAGCTCTAATTTCCTATATTTTCTAAGGTTTTCCCTAATTCTATCGTAGATAACTACGGAATCATTGATTGAGTAACCAACTACGGTGAGTATTGCTGCAACTGAAGCTAAATTGAACTCCAACCCCAAGAAAGAATAAGCACCCAAAACCATTATTGCATCATGAATTAAAGCGATTATTGCACCAAAACCATATTGCCATTCAAACCTAAACCAAACATAAATTGAAATGCCAATGAATGATAGAATTATCGCAATCGCACCATCTCTAACCAGCTCTTTGCCTACTTGTGGGCCAACATAATCAACTTTTCTAAACTCAGTTTTATCACCCAAATTTTCTAGAATTTTCACCTTGAGAGTTTCAACTAATTTAATTCTTTGTTTATCAGAATTAGTTTTATCGCCAATTCTAAACATTATATCGTTTGAGCCTACAATTTCTTGAATATTTATCTCACTAATTGGTAGTTTTTTTGATTCTTTTTCAAAAATTTTTCTAACTTCACCGATTGAAATTTCCTTTTCAGGGCGAACTTCAAACACAATACCGCCGCTAAAATCCACGCCAAAATTAAACCCTTTCGTGAATGCTAAAAAAAGAGAAGCAATCACCAAACTCAAGGAAATAAAAGCCACAATTGGGCTATATTTTATAAAATTAAAATTATATTTTTTCATATTTTTTAGTATTTTTTTTGCAAGATATTTTGGCACTTATAACCAAAGTTATATTGAGAATAAATAGTCTTATTTTTCTTTTATTGTCACCCCGCACTTTTTGCGGGGTTAAACAAGCTAAGATTACAAAACTTGAGTTTTATAAACACTCTCAACAATTAACCCCGCAACAAGTGCGGGGTGACAATTTGCGACTAAGTGTTAAATTCTAATTATCTTGCACAATTTAAGTAATTTCCTATATATCTATAAATCAAATTTTCAAAGCAATAAATTTATGCTTACTTCAATAGAGCAAATTCTTGACGATGCCAAGAAGGGCAAAATGTTTATTTTGGTTGATGATGAAGACAGGGAAAATGAAGGCGATATTGTTATCCCCGCTCAGTTTGCCAATGCTGAGGTGATAAATTTTATGGCGAAGCACGCTAGAGGCCTGATTTGCCTATCGCTTGATAAAAAACGCGTTGCAGAGCTTGATTTACCTTTGATGGCACAAAGCAATAAATCTCGCCATCATACAGCTTTTACAATTTCTATTGAAGCCAGAGAGGGCGTTACAACTGGCATTTCCGCATCTGATAGGGCAAAAACCATTGAAGTTGCGATTGATAAATCCAAAACCAAATATGATATAGTTTCACCAGGGCATATTTTCCCGCTAGTTGCTCGTGAAGGTGGCGTTTTAGTTAGAGCTGGACACACGGAAGCGGCGGTTGATATTTCTCGTCTTGCAGGCCTCAATCCTAGTGGCGTTATCTGTGAAATTATGAAAGATGATGGCACGATGGCAAGGCTGCCAGATTTAATTGAATTTGCAAAAATTCATAATCTAAATATCGCAACTATTGCTGATTTAATTGAGTATCGCAGGAAAAAAGAAAAGCTCGTTGAA